>NZ_JBSGDB010000215.1:0-14329 GCF_053602155.1 Streptomyces sp. NPDC004561 | reverse complement strand
GTTCTGGCACTGGGCGGTGTACGACATTCCCGCATCCGTGCACGAGCTGCCCGCCCTGCGCGAGGCCTACCGCGCCGCGTCCCAGGTGTACGAGAAGGTCGGTGTCGGCGCCGATCTGCGCGCCGAGCAGGCCCGCGCCGAGAGCGACGAGAGCGCCGCCCGAGCCGAACTCGACCGGCTCAGCAACAAGGTCCGCACCCGCGCCGAGCAGCTGCTCCAGTCGCCCGACGGCTCCGACGGACCCTCCCGGCAGGCGGCGGCCGCGCGCGCGGAGGAGCTGGTGCAGCTCCTGGAGACCCGTATGTCGACGGCGAGCGAGCAGCTCGGCCGGCTGCGCGGCGAGGCCGAGCGGCACGCGCCCGAGGACGGCGAGGCGCACACCGAGCTGTCCGAGGAACTCGTCCCGCGCGACGCCGAGCACGCCCAGGCCCTCCTGCGCACCGCCACGGGCGAACTCACCGCCCGCACCGAGGCGCTGGCCGAGGCCCGCGAGGCGCACGCCGAACTGCTGGAGGGCCACCGGGCCGCCGAGGACGCGGCCGGCGGCTTCGACGAGATCGCCGCGATGCTCCGCGACCTGCTGCGCGAGCACGCCCCCGAGGAGGAGCAGGAGGAACCGGAGCCGTACCCCGGCAGTCTGGAGGAGGCCCGGCACTCCGCCGCCGAGGCCCGCCGCTCGCTGCGTGGCTGCGCCGCCGACCTGTCCGCCGCCGAGGCGGCCGTACGCGAGGCGAGCGATGTGCTGGTCCGGCACGCCAACTCCACGCGCTACGAGCAGGTCCGCACCCCCGCCCGCCAGCAGATCCGCGAGCTGCCCGCCTCCGCGCTGCCCGAGCACGCCCAGAAGTGGGCGGACGCCTTCGCGCCCCGACTGCGCGTCCTGACCGACGAGTTGGCGCAGCTGGAGCGCAACCGGGACTCGATCGTGGACCGGCTGCGCGGGCTCGTGGAGTCGGCCCTCGCGACGCTCAGGTCCGCCCAGCGCCTCTCCCGGCTTCCCGAGGGGCTCGGCGAGTGGTCCGGCCAGGAGTTCCTGCGCATCCGCTTCGAGGAGCCCGACCAGGCCACGCTCACCGAACGGCTCGGCGAGGTCATCGACGAGGCCACCCGCGCGGCCGTGCGGAAGAACTCCGACCTGCGCCGCGACGGCATGTCCCTGCTGCTGCGGGGAGTCGCGGCGGCGCTGCAGCCGAAGGGCGTGGCGGTCGAGATCCTCAAGCCGGACGCGGTGCTGCGGGCCGAGCGGGTGCCCGTCGGGCAGATGGGCGACGTGTTCTCCGGCGGCCAGCTGCTGACCGCCGCGATCGCCCTGTACTGCACCATGGCCGCGCTCCGGTCGAACGACCGGGGCCGGGACAGGCACCGGCACGCCGGCACGCTGTTCCTGGACAACCCGATCGGCCGCGCCAACGCCACCTACCTGCTGGAACTCCAGCGGGCCGTGTCCGACGCGCTCGGCGTACAGCTGCTGTACACCACGGGCCTGTTCGACACCACCGCGCTGGCCGAGTTCCCGCTGGTCATCCGCCTGCGCAATGACGCCGACCTCAGGGCCGGCCTGAAGTACATCAGCGTGGAGGAGCACCTCCGGCCCGGCCTGCCCCAGCAGCCCCGGACCGGCGAAGCGGTGCACAGCGAGATCACGGCGACCCGGATGTACAAGCGGCCGGCATAGCCGTCAGGCGCCCTCCCCCTTCGGGGCGGGCCACCGGCGGGGCGGTCAGGAGTGCGACAACTGCCCGGTGCCGCCTCGCCGGCCTATCCGCTCCTGCTCCCGCTGGGCCGTCTCCTCGTGGCGCCGACGGGCATGCCGCTCGCGGCGGAGTGCCCGGGCGGTGCTGCTGGGCTCGGAGACGACACCGTTCCGCTGGTTCCACACCTGGCGGGTCACCCAGACGTCGACCACGGCCCACGTGGCCACCACCGTGCTCACCACGCTGCTGATCACCATGGGGAACGCCAGCCAGGACCCGGCCATCGTGCACAGGAACGCCACCATCGCCTGGATCAGCGTCACCGCGATGACGATGAGCGCCCGCACCGCCGCCGTGCGCACCGGGTCGGGTATGGGATGCCGGCGCGCGGGCTCCTCCACCCACAACGGCCGGTAGCCGCCGTCCTGTTCGTCCTCCATGGACTCCCCGGCGCGCTCCTGTGCCGGGATGCCGTGCCCCGCCGCATGCTGTCCCCGCCGCTTCGCCGAGCGCTCCGCCACGCTCTTCCCGGGCGCCTCGCGCCGCTCCACCGTGCCCATCACCGTGTCACTCCCCACCGCCTGCAGACCGCTTGCCCCGATGTCCGAAGACCCCGACTCCCCTGTGGCTGCCCGGCTTGCGCTGTTTTACGCCGCCGGGGTGCGGGATGCGGCTCCTGTGGCCCATTCCGCCCCCGTTTCCCGTAGAGAAGGACGCACGGGAGCGCACGAAGATTCCCAATCGGCGAAAAATTCCAGCCAACCGCCCGTCCGTGCCGACTCGTCCGGTCCCGGCGCGCCCCGCCGGATCGCGGGGGCAATCTCACGCAATGCCCGGACAACTCGCCCTGTCCCGAGGCCGGTACGGAAGTTCACCTTCCGGACAGGTCTTCGAGTTAGGTGTGAGGCGGTAGTAGGCTCGCGCCGTTTGTTGACGCACATGTGCACCCCCGGCCGGCGGGGGTCGAGCTGGGGGAGGCCATGCGCTTTCGCGGGAAGTCGATCCGCCGGAAGATCGTGGCGCTGCTTCTCGTGCCGCTGCTGTCCCTGACCGCCATCTGGGGCTTCGCCACGGTGGTCACGGGGCGCGATGCCGCCCGGCTGTTCCGGGTGTCGGACGTCGTGCAGGACATCGGCTACCCGGCCGAGGACACCGTCCGCGTGCTCCAGCAGGAGCGCCGCCAGACCCTCGTCTACCTCGCCGACCCGCGGGCCTCCGACACCCTCTCCGCTCTGCAGCGCACCCGCACCGCCACCGACCGGGCCATCGCCAGGTTCCGCAGGAACGCGGGGAACCACCACCTCCTCGACGGCCTGAACACCGGCGACAACGAACACCTCACCGCCGTCCTGGACGCCTTCGGCGGGCTCGACTCCCTGCGCCGCAGCGTCGAGGGAGGCACGGTCACCCGCGCCCAGGCCCTCGACCTCTACAACCGCCTCGTCGACCCCTGCTACGCGCTGCTCGCCACCCTCGACGGCATCGACGACGTCGAGATGGACAAGCAGTCCCGCGCGCTGGTCAACATCAGCCGCGCCCGCGAGCTGCTCTCCCGCGAGGACGCCCTGATCGGCTCCTCCCTCGTCGTCGGCCGGCTCACCCAGGACGAGACCCGCGACATCTCCGACCTCGTCGCCCAGCGCACCCTCCTGTACGACATCAGCCTGCCGGTGCTGCCCGCCGCGGAGCACGAACGCTACGAGCGCTTCTGGAACAACGCCGGCACCGCCCCGCTGCGCGCGGCCGAGCAGTCCGTCGTCGACACCGGTTCCGGCACCCCCCGCGACGTCACCGCGAGGAGCTGGGACTCCGCCGCGGCGGGCGTCCTCCACGACCTCGGCACCCTCGACGACCAGGCGGGCGACCGTTTCCAGAACCGTATGCACCCCGTCGCCATGGGCGTCATCACACAGGCCGCCGTCGCGGGCCTGCTCGGTCTGATCGCGGTCCTGGTGTCCATCGTCCTCTCCGTCCGGATCGGCCGCGGCCTCATCCGCGACCTGCGGCAGCTGCGCCTGGACGCGCACGAGGCGTCCGGCGTACGCCTGCCCAGCGTGATGCGCCGTCTGTCCGCCGGTGAACAGATCGACGTCGAGACCGAGGTACCGCGCCTCGAGTACGACAAGAACGAGATGGGCGAGGTCGGTCAGGCGCTCAACACCCTTCAGCGCGCCGCCGTCGAGGCCGCCGTCAAGCAGGCCGAACTGCGCGCCGGTGTCTCCGAGGTCTTCGTCAACCTCGCCCGCCGCAGCCAGGTGCTGCTGCACAAGCAGCTCACGCTTCTCGACACCATGGAGCGCCGGACCGAGGACACCGACGAACTCGCCGACCTCTTCCGCCTGGACCACCTCACCACCCGTATGCGCCGGCACGCCGAGGGCCTGGTGATCCTCTCCGGCGCCGCACCGTCCCGGCAGTGGCGCCGCCCCGTGCAGCTGATGGACATCGTCCGCGCCGCCGTCGCCGAGGTCGAGGACTACGAGCGCATCGAGGTCCGCCGCCTCCCGCGCGTCGCCGTCACCGGTCCGGCCGTCGCCGACGTCACCCATCTCGTGGCCGAACTCCTGGAGAACGCCACGGTCTTCTCGCCCCCGCACACCGCCGTCCAGGTCATCGGCGAGCGGGTCGCCAACGGGTTCACCCTGGAGATCCACGACCGGGGACTGGGCATGACGGCCGAGGCGCTCCTGGACGCCAACCTGCGCCTCGCCGAAACCCCCGAGTTCGAGCTCTCCGACACCGACCGGCTCGGCCTGTTCGTGGTCAGCCGCCTCGCCCAGCGGCAGAACGTCCGCGTCTCCCTCCAGCCGTCGCCCTACGGCGGCACCACCGCCGTCGTCTTCATCCCCGACGCGCTGCTGAGCGACGAGGTCCCGGACACCAACGGCATCGGCTTCCGTCTCGACCGGGAGCGTCCCGCGAAGGACAGAGGGCAGACGACGGGCCGGGCCGCCGGACGCCCCCGGGCGCAGTTGCAGCTGCCCGGCCTGCCGACCTCCGTGCTGGACGGCCCGGTGGAGCTGGAGGCGCCCGTCGACCTCGACGCGCTCGACGAGTTCCCCGGCGTCCTGGCGGACGAGGACAGCGAGCGCGGCGGGCTCTTCCGCCCCCGCCGCACCCTGTCCCGCGCCGACGACCCGGCCGACGGCCTCGGCGAGGACCAGGGGGTCTCCCGGCCGGACGACGGGGAGGCGCAGGACGAGTCCGGCGACCGGGGGCTCGTACCGCTGCCGCGGCGGCAGACACCCAAGCTGGTCAGCTCGCACGGCAAGCCGGTCACCGACCAGCGCTCCCGCCAGCCAGGACCGGGCCGGCAGACCTCCGCGGGCCCGCAGAGCGCCGACACGGGCCCGGCGCCGCTGCCCCACCGCCGCGGCACGGCCGCCCGGCGCCCGGCCGAGCTCACCGAACGCGTGGAGGAACCCCGGCCCGCCCCGCCCGGCGGCGTCGGCGAGGCTCCCGGGGTCCCGGGACTGCCGAGGCGGATCCGGCCCACGACGACCGCCTCCACCGAGGGCGGCCCGGCCCGGCCCACCGGCGGCGCGGGTGCGGAACCAGGCCCCGGGCCACTGCCCCGGCGCGTACGGCAGGCCAGCCTGGCCCCCCAGCTCAGGCAGGAGACCGAGCGGCGCACCGAGCCTGCGGAACAGCCCGCCGACCGCGACGCCGAAGAGGTCCGCAGCCGGATGGCCTCGCTCCAGCGCGGCTGGCAGCGCGGCCGCGACGAGAACGCCGCGGGCGACGGGACCCGGAACGGCACAGCACCAGGAACGACAGAGGGGGACGGTCGATGACCGCACCGAAGGCGACCGGCCACACGGCGACGAACAACGGCGAGCTGAACTGGCTCCTGGACGACCTCGTCGACAGGGTCGCCAGCATCCGCAAGGCCGTCGTACTGTCCGGCGACGGCCTGCCCACGGGCGTGTCCAAGGATCTGACCAGGGAGGACGGCGAGCACCTGGCAGCCGTCGCGTCCGGCTTCCACAGCCTCGCCAAGGGCGTGGGCCGCCACTTCGAGGCCGGCAGCGTCCGGCAGACGGTGGTCGAGCTGGACGAGGCCTTCCTGTTCGTCACCGCCGCCGGGGACGGCAGCTGCCTCGCGGTGTTCTCGGACGCCGACTCCGACGTGGGTCAGGTCGCCTACGAGATGACCCTCCTGGTCAAGCGGGTCGGCGTACATCTGGGCACCGCTCCGCGCACCGATCTGCCCGCAGGCGGGTAGTGGGATGGCATGAGCGGAGACGGTCAGGGAAGAAGCCACTGGTTCGACGACGAGGCCGGACCGGTCGTCCGTCCGTACGCCATGACGCGCGGCCGCACCACGAGTGCGGCCCAGCACCGCCTCGATCTGATCGCGGTGGTCGTCACCGAGCCCGGCGCGGGCGACCCGGAGACGGATCCGACGCTGTCCCCCGAGCACGTGGAGATCGTCGGACTCTGCCGGCAGGCCCCGCAGTCGCTCGCCGAGCTCGCCGCGGAACTCGATCTCCCCATCGGTGTGGTGCGGGTCCTCATCGGCGACCTCGTGCACGCGGAACTCGTCCATGTCACGCGGCCGGTACCCCCGGCGGAGCTGCCCGACGAGAGTATTCTGCGCGACGTGATCAACGGCCTCCGGGCGCTGTGACCGGCGCGGAATCGGAGTAGTGACGTGACAGGCTGGCAGTTCTGGGTCGACCGAGGCGGCACCTTCACCGACATCGTCGCGCGCCGTCCGGACGGCCGGCTGCTCACCCACAAGGTCCTGTCCGACAACCCGGCCCTCCCGCACTCCCGGCATCGCCCGAACGGGGCCGGCCAGGTCACCGACGCGGCCGTCGCCGGCATCCGCGCACTCCTCGGCGACTCCCCGGAGCCCGTCGAGGCGGTCCGCATGGGCACCACGGTCGCCACCAACGCACTCCTGGAACGCAAGGGTGAACGCACCCTCCTCGTCATCACCCGCGGCTTCCGCGACGCCCTGCGCATCGCCTACCAGAACCGGCCCCTCATCTTCGCCCGCCGCATCGAACTGCCCGAACTGCTCCACGACCGGGTCGTCGAGGTGGACGAACGCGTCGCCCCCGACGGCACCGTGCTGCGCGCCCCCGACCTGGACGCCCTCGCGGAACCACTGCGGCAGGCGTACGACGACGGGATCCGCGCCGTCGCCGTCGTCTGCCTGCACAGCCATCTCCACCCCGCGCACGAACGCGCCGTCGGTGAACTCGCGGCCCGCACCGGATTCCCGCAGATCTCGCTGTCCAGCGAGGTCAGCCCGCTGATGAAACTCGTCCCGCGCGGGGACACCGCCGTCGTGGACGCCTACCTGTCGCCCGGCCTGCGCCGCTATGTGCGGCACGTCGCCGACGAACTCCACGGCGGCGTGCGGCTGATGTTCATGCAGTCCAACGGCGGCCTGACGGAGGCCGGACAGTTCCGCGGCAAGGACGCCATCCTCTCCGGGCCGGCCGGCGGCATCGTCGGCATGGCCCGGATGTCGCAGCGCGCGGGCCACGACCGGGTCATCGGCTTCGACATGGGCGGCACCTCCACCGACGTCTCGCACTTCGCGGGCGACTACGAGCGCGTCTTCACCACACAGATCGCCGGAGTCCGGCTGCGCGCGCCCATGCTGGACATCCACACCGTCGCGGCCGGCGGCGGCTCCGTGCTGCACTTCGACGGCTCCCGCTACCGGGTCGGCCCCGACTCGGCCGGCGCCCACCCCGGCCCGGTCTGCTACCGGGCCGGCGGCCCGCTCACCGTCACCGACGCCAACGTGATGCTCGGCCGCATCCAGCCCGACCACTTCCCGGCCGTGTTCGGGCCCGGCGGCGACCAGTGCCTGGACGCCGCCCTCGTCCGCGACCGGTTCACCGCCCTCGCGCGCGAGATCCACGAGCGGACCGGCGACGAGCGCACTCCGGAACAGGTGGCCGAGGGCTACCTGCAGATCGCCGTCGCCAACATCGCCAACGCCGTCAAGCGGATCTCCGTGCAGAAGGGCCACGACGTCACCCGGTACGCGCTGACCACCTTCGGCGGGGCGGGCGGCCAGCACGCGTGCCGGGTCGCCGAGTCGCTCGGCATCCGCACCGTCCTCGTACCGCCCATGGCCGGTGTCCTCTCCGCGCTCGGCATCGGCCTCGCCGACACCACCGCCATGCGCGAACAGTCCGTCGAGGCCCCGCTGGAGGCCGCCGCGATGCCCGGCGTCTCCAAGACGGCCGACGACCTGGAGGCCGCCGCACGCGCCGAACTCGCCGCCGAGGACGTCCCGGAGGACCGTATCCGGGTCACCCGCCGCGCACAGCTCCGCTACGACGGCACCGACACCACGCTCACGGTCGAGCTGGCCGAGCCCGCCAGCATGAGGCACGCCTTCGAGGAACGTCATCGCGCCACGTACTCCTTCACCCTCGACCGCCCGATCGTCGTGGAAGCCCTCTCCGTCGAAGCCACCGGCATCACCGCACCCCCCGATCTCTCCGCCCTCACCCCGTACGAGGGCCGGTCCGCGGCCCCCGAGGCCGTCCGCCTCCACACCGGCGGCTCCTGGCGCGACGTACCCCTCCACCGCCGCGAGGCCCTTCCTCCCGGCGAGACCGTCACCGGCCCCGCGATCGTCACGGAGGCCGGCGCCACCACCGTCGTCGACGACGGCTGGCGGGCCGCGGCGACCGACGACGGGCATCTGGTCATGGAACGCGTGGCGATCACGCAGAGTTCCGATCTCGACACGAAAGCCGATCCGGTTCTGCTGGAGGTCTTCAACAACCTCTTCATGTCGATCGCCGAACAGATGGGCGCCCGGCTGGAGTCCACCGCCCAGTCCGTCAACATCAAGGAACGCCTGGACTTCTCCTGCGCCCTGTTCGACCCGGACGGAAACCTGGTGGCCAACGCCCCCCACATCCCGGTCCACCTGGGCTCCATGGGCACCAGCGTCAAGGAGGTCATCCGCCGCCGGGGCGCCTCGATGCGGCCGGGCGACACCTACGCCGTCAACGACCCGTACCACGGCGGCACCCACCTGCCCGACGTCACCGTGATCACCCCGGTCTTCGACACCGACTCCGCGCCGGACACGGAGAGTCACCCGGAGATCCTCTTCTACGTGGCCTCCCGCGGCCACCACGCCGAGATCGGCGGCATCGCCCCCGGCTCCATGCCGGCCCACAGCCGCACCATCGAGGAGGAGGGCGTCCTCTTCGACAACTGGCTCCTCGCCGAGAACGGCCGCTTCCGCGAGGAGGAGACGCGCCGCCTGCTCACCGAGGCCGCCCACCCCTCCCGCAACCCCCGCACCAACCTCGCCGACCTGCGCGCCCAGATCGCCGCCAACCGGAAGGGCGTCGACGAGGTCCGCCGCATGATCGGCGAGTTCGGCCTCGACGTCGTCCAGGCCTACATGCGGCACGTCCAGGACAACGCCGAGGAGGCCGTCCGCCGCGTCGTCGACGCCCTCGCCGACGGGGAGTACGCCTACGAGACCGACTCGGGCGCCGTCATCCGCGTCCGCGTGCGCGTCGACCGTGCCGAGCGCCGCGCGACCATCGACTTCACCGGCACCTCCGCGCAGCTCGCGACCAACTTCAACGCCCCGTTCGCGGTCGTCAACGCGGCCGTCCTGTACGTCTTCCGCACCCTGGTCGCCGACGACATCCCGCTCAACGACGGCTGTCTGCGCCCCCTGGACATCGTCGTGCCGCCCGGCTCGATGCTCGCCCCCGAGCCCCCGGCCGCCGTCGTCGCCGGCAACGTCGAGACCTCCCAGGCCATCACCGGCGCCCTCTACGCCGCGCTCGGCGTCCAGGCCGAGGGCTCCGGAACCATGAACAACGTCACCTTCGGCAACGAACGCCACCAGTACTACGAAACGGTCGCCTCCGGATCCGGCGCGGGTGACGGTTTCCCCGGCGCCGACGTCGTCCAGACCCACATGACCAACTCCCGCCTCACCGACCCCGAGGTCCTGGAGTGGCGGCTGCCGGTCAGGCTGGAGGAGTTCGCCGTACGGCGGGGGAGCGGCGGCACCGGACGGTGGCGCGGCGGCGACGGAGCCGTGCGACGCATCCGCTTCCTGGAGGCCATGACGGTCTCCGCCCTCTCCCAGCACCGCCGTGTGCCCCCGTACGGCATGGCGGGCGGCGCGCCCGGAGCGCTCGGCGCCAACCGCGTCGAACACACGGACGGCACGGTCACCGACCTCGGCGGCAGCGGCTCCGCGGACGTCGCGCCCGGCGACGTACTCGTCATCGAAACCCCCGGTGGCGGCGGCTACGGCCGACCGTCGCCCGGACCCCGTCAAGCAGGAGAAGAGAACGATGGCCTTCGAGCGTTCTGAGCGCGGCAAGCCACCGGTCGAGCCCGTCACGCTCAAGATCCTGGTGGCCGGTGGCTTCGGCGTCGGCAAGACGACCCTCGTCGCCTCGGTCAGCGAGATCAGGCCGCTGCGCACCGAGGAGCTGCTCACCGAGGCCGGCCGCCCGGTCGACGACACCAGCGGTGTGGAGGGCAAGAACACCACGACCGTGGCCATGGACTTCGGCCGCATCACCCTGCGCGAGGACCTGGTGCTGTACCTGTTCGGCACACCCGGGCAGGAGCGGTTCTGGTTCATGTGGGACGAGCTGTCCGAGGGCGCGCTCGGCGCAGTCGTCCTCGCCGACACGCGCCGCCTGGAGGACTGCTTCGCCGCCGTCGACTACTTCGAGCGGCGTTCCATCCCCTTCCTGGTCGGCGTCAACTGCTTCGAGGGAGCAGCCCGTTACCCGGCCGAGTCCGTCCGCTCGGCGCTCGACCTGGACGACGACGTGCCCGTCGTGCTCTGCGACGCCCGCGACCGCGAGTCGGCCAAAGAGGTGCTCATCGGCGTCGTACAGCACGCGATGGAGTACGCCGCCGACCGCCGCCGGCCCGTCGTCGGCTGACCGGCCGGCACGGCCCGGACCCCCGCCGACCGGGGTACGGGCCGTGGTCCTGTGGAGCGGCACGCGCGCGTACGGTGGCGCTACGCGTCGGTCTCCTCCAGCCAGCCGAAGCTCTTCTCCACCGCCTTGCGCCAGTTGCGGTACTCGCGGTCGCGCACCGACGCCTCCATCGCGGGCGTCCACTCCGCGTCCTTGCGCCAGTGCGACTTCAGCTCGTCCAGGTCGTTCCAGACACCGGTGGCCAGACCGGCCGCGTAGGCGGCGCCCAGACAGGTCGTCTCCGACACCCGCGGCCTGATCACCGGCACACCGAGGACGTCCGCCTGGTGCTGCATGAGGAGGTTGTTCTTCGTCATGCCGCCGTCGACCTTCAGGGTGGTGATCCGCACCCCGGAGTCCTGGTACATGGCGTCCACGACCTCCCGGGTCTGCCAGCTCGTCGCCTCCAGCACCGCGCGGGCGAGGTGCGCCTTCGTGACGTAGCGGGTCAGCCCGGTGACGACTCCGCGCGCGTCGGAGCGCCAGTACGGCGCGAACAGGCCGGAGAACGCGGGCACGATGTAGGCGCCGCCGTTGTCCTCGACGCTCGCCGCCAGTGTCTCGATCTCGTCGGCGGTGCGGATGATCCCGAGCTGGTCCCGGAACCATTGGACGAGGGCGCCCGTTATCGCTATGGACCCCTCCAGGCAGTACACCGGCGCCTCCCCGCCGATCTTGTAGCCCATCGTCGTCAGCAGCCCGTTCTTGGACGGCACCGGCCGGTTGCCGGTGTTCAGCAGCAGGAAACTGCCGGTGCCGTACGTGTTCTTCGCGGTGCCGACGTCGTAGCAGGCCTGCCCGAACACGGCGGCCTGCTGGTCGCCCAGCGCCGAGGCCACGGGCACGCCGGCGAGCTGCCCGACCGCGGTGCCGTACACCTCGGCCGAGGACCTGATCTCGGGCAGGATCGCCTCGGGCAGGTTCATCGCGGACAGGATGGTGGGGTCCCACTGGAGGGTGTCGAGGTTCATCAGCATGGTGCGCCCGGCGTTGGTGACGTCGGTGACGTGCCGGCCGCCGTCGGTGCCGCCGGTCAGGTTCCAGATCAGCCAGGAGTCGATGGTGCCGAAGGCGATCTCGCCGCGCTCGGCGCGCTCCCTGAGGCCGGGCACCTGGTCCAGCAGCCAGGCCGCCTTGGGCCCGGAGAAGTAGCTGGCCAGTGGCAGCCCGGTCTGCTCGCGGAAGCGGTCCTGGCCGTCCGTGCCGCCGAGTTCGTGGCACAGGGCGGCGGTGCGGGTGTCCTGCCAGACGATCGCGTTGTGCACCGGTTTGCCCGTGACGCGGTCCCACAGGACGGTGGTCTCCCGCTGGTTGGTGATGCCGAGCGCGCTCAGCTGGTCGGCGCGCAGCCCGGCCTTGGCGAGCGCCCCCGCGACCACCGCCTGCACCTTGGACCAGATCTCGGTGGCGTCGTGCTCCACCCAGCCCGGCTTGGGGAAGATCTGGCGGTGCTCGCGCTGGTCGACGGCGACGATCGCGCCGCTGTGGTCGAAGACGATGCAGCGGCTGGACGTGGTGCCCTGGTCGATGGCGGCGACGTACTTCTCGGCGGTGTCCGTCATGGCTGTCCCTGGGTCGCTGGGTCGCTGGGTCGCTGGGTCGGGTCGCTGGGTCAGAGGGCCGCGTGGGGTCGGGGAGAACTGCGTGCGGGGCCGGAAGGCCGCGGGGGGATACGGGGATCAGAAGGCCACGTTGTAGATCAGGCCGGCGAGGGCGCCGCCGATCAGGGGGCCCACGACCGGGATCCAGGCGTAACCCCAGTCGGACGAGCCCTTGTTCGGTATGGGCAGGAAGGTGTGCACGATGCGCGGGCCGAGGTCACGGGCCGGGTTGATGGCATAGCCCGTGGGCCCGCCGAGGGAGAGCCCGATACCGACGACCAGCAGCGAGACGATCAGCACGGTGGTCCCTGACTCGCCGAGTCCCTTGGTCAGCCCGAAGGCGAGGATGGGCAGTACGAGCGCGATGGTGGCGATGATCTCGGTGATGAGGTTGGCGACCGGGTTCCGGATCTCCGGGATCGTCGAGAAGATGCCGAGGGTCGGCACCGGTTCGTCGGCGGTGCCCTCGGTGGTGCCCACCTTGGGCTCGTTGGCCTGGAACTGGGCGAGATACACCAGGTACGCCAGCACGGCGCCGAGCATCGCGCCCACGAACTCGCCGAGCAGATACACCCAGACTTTGTCCCACTTGCCGGTGTCGATGGCGATGCCGATGGTGACCGCGGGGTTGAGCTGGCCACCGGAGAGGGGAGCGGCGGTGTACGCGCCGGCGAGCACGCCGAGGCCCCAGCCGAACGCGATGACGATCCACCCCGCGGCCCGCGCCTTGGAGTATCTGAGGGTGACCGCGGCGCAGACACCGGCACCGAACAGGATGAGGATCGCGGTGCCGATGACTTCGCCGACGAAAATGTCTCCGTTGCTCATGGCGGCTCCCTTGGCGCGGTAGGGGGCGAACGGGCCCCGGCCCTCCGTGCAGGACGGTTCCTTGGCGACTTCAGCCGGAGGTGGGGAGGTCCCCGCGTCCCGCCCGGCGTCCGTGCGAGCGTGCCGTCGCAGCCGGATCACCATGAGGGACGGGCCGTGGAGCAGGACAGACCCGTGGCGCAGTGCCTGATAACACCGAGAATGCGCGGCGATGTCGGCTGACACCGGGAAGTGTTCACCGGCGTCCCGGGGGCGTCAAGGTTGCCGACGGACCCGATGACAGGGACCCGCCCGGAGGCCTCCGTACCGCCGGGGGTACCTCAACCAACGTATACAGGCGTTCCGTTCACCACCGCGGATCGGCGGTCGCGTAGTCCGCCTGCGCCGGTACCGCGCCGCCGCGCCGGACCTCGTGGCCGGTCCGCCCGGCCCGCCCGAGCACCCAGCTCGCTCCGTGCAGCGCCTTGGCCGCCTGCTTCAGCGGGGCGAGCTGGGCGGCGGCCTGGCGGTGGTCGCTCACGCTGCCCGGACCGCACACGACGGTCGCCAGCGACAGTGTGACCGGCCGCCCGCCCGCCGACCAGGGCGCGTCGAGCACCGTGGCCACGAGCGGAGCGAGGGCCTCCTCCTCGGCCAGCACCAGGAAGTCGTCCCCGCCGATGTGTCCCACGCGCGCGTGCCCGGCGACCGACTGCGCCAGCGCCCGCCCCACGGACCGGATCAGTTCGTCGCCCGCGGCGAAGCCGGCGCCGTCGTTCACCTGCTTGAAGTGGTCGATGTCCAGCCAGCTGAGTGCGAAGGTCCGCCCGTCGGCGATTCTGCGGTCCACCTCGCTCGTGATCGCGTCCGAACCGGGCAGCCGGGTCAGCGGATTGAGTCCTGCGGCCTCCTCGACCCGGTTCTCGGCCAGCGCCCGCACCAGGTCCGCGAGCCGTACGACCCCCGCGCACCGGCCGTGTTCGTCGACCACCGTCACGTCGTCGGAGGTGCGGTCCCGGCCGCCGACCGCGACCACGTCCAGCACCTCCCAGGCGGTGGCGTCGACACCCACCGTGCGCGGCGCGTCGCCCAGCTTGGCGGCGGGCCGGTCGGCGTACAGGGCGTGCCCGTAGCGTCCGGACATCGACAGCAGGAAGCGTGAGCGGTGGACCGACCGGACGGGCCTGCCTTCAACGACCCGATGACGAACCTCGCCGTCAACTTCGTGCCGCAGGGCATCGGCGCCGACCTCATCGCCACCATCGAGGGC
>NZ_JBSGDB010000214.1:0-14429 GCF_053602155.1 Streptomyces sp. NPDC004561 | reverse complement strand
CTGCCGGCAGAACAGCACCGACGCGGTCGTCGTCCCCCGCTCCGACCAGCCGACCGTCGACTGCACCCCGATGATCAGCGGCAGCTTTTCGGTAAGAAGTATGAGGGTGCGTCGGCCGGCCTCCGGCCCCTGCGGGCCGCCCGTGCGCGGCTCCTGAGCCGGCGTTCCCTCAACTCCGTACCGCCAAGCGGAATTTCACGCTCCGAACCCGGACGACCCATGGTGCCGCGGTGGAGATATCGGTGATCGACCGCTCCGGTTTCCCGAATCCGGGCCTTCCCTTTCTCGACGTAACGCTGCGTAACACGCGCGCAATGCAACACCCCGGTTTCCCCTTGAGGGGAGCGCCTTCCCGGGAGATTTCCGTGTCGCTTCCCGGGCCCGCGACCGGCCGGACCGCACCGCGGGCCCACGGCCAACCGGAAGTGCGGGTTCTCGAAATGTGGACCGAGAGGAAAATCCGCCAAAACGGCTGAGAGCGTCCTCACCGGAAGTCGGCCGTCCACGCCGTCATAACAAGAAAGTCACAAGCGAGCGCACGGCGCTGCCCAGGTATCCATAGCGGGCTTAGAGTCACGGCCAGTCACCGCTCCAACGGGAGTTCGGTACCGGCGCAGCACCCGCCACGCCCCTCAGGGGGCCGGACGTGCCTGCGGAAAGGATCGATTGTGCGACAGCGTTCTCTGGTGATTCTTACCTCCGTGCTGACGACCGGAGCCCTGACTCTCACCGCCTGCGGCTCCCGCAACAACGACAGCAAGGGCGGCGACAGCGGCAACACGACGGTCGTGATCGGCGTCGACGCCCCGCTGACCGGGCAGAACTCCGCCACGGGCCTCGGCATCCAGTACGGCGCTCAGATCGCCGTCGACGACGCCAACAAGAACAAGACCGTCCCCGGCGTCACCTTCAAGATCAAGCCGCTGGACGACAAGGCGATCCCGGCCACCGGCCAGCAGAACGCCACCCAGCTCGTCTCCGAGAGCGACGTGCTCGGTGTCGTCGGCCCGCTCAACTCCGGTGTGGCCACGCAGATGCAGCAGGTCTTCGCCACCGCCAACCTGGTGGAGATCTCCCCGTCCAACACCGCCCCCGAGCTGACCCAGGGCAAGAACTGGCAGACCAGCAAGTCCCGCCCGTTCAAGACCTACTTCCGCACCGCGACCACCGACGCCCTGCAGGGCGCCTTCGCCGCGGACTACGCCTTCAACGGCCTGCACAAGAAGAAGGCGTTCGTCGTCGACGACAAGCAGACCTACGGCGCCGGCCTCTCGAAGATCTTCCGGGAGCAGTTCACCAAGCAGGGCGGCAAGGTCATCGGCACCGACCACGTCAACGTGGGCGACCGTGACTTCTCCACCCTCGTCACCAAGATCAAGAACTCGGGCGCCGACATCCTGTACTACGGCGGCCAGTACGACGAGTCCCAGGTGCTGACCAAGCAGCTCAAGGACGCCGGCGCCAAGATCCCGCTGTTCGGCGGCGACGGCATGTTCACCCCGACCTACATCAAGACCGCCGGCAAGGCCTCCGAGGGCGACCTGGTGACCTCCATCGGCGTCCCGGTCGACACCCTGCCCGCCGCCAAGGACTTCGTGGCCACCTACAAGGCCAAGAACTACCCCGGCGACTACGGCACTTACGGTTCGTACTCCTACGACGCCGCCACCGCGATCATCAAGGCCGTCGGCCAGATCGTGAAGAACGGCAAGGTTCCCTCCGACGCCCGCTCCCAGGTCGTCAGCGCCGTCCAGAGCACCTCCTTCGACGGCATCTCCGGCAAGATCTCGTTCGACGAGTACGGCGACACCACCAACAAGCAGCTGACGGTCTACCAGGTCGTCAACGGTGCTTGGAAGTCCGTCAAGAGCGGCACCGCCAGCCCGAAGTAACCCACGGGAACACCCCGCAACACCAGGGCCGCGCGGCACAGACCACCGTCACCGCGCGGCCCGCCTTCTACGCCCCCCCTTGACTCTCCCCACCACATGGAGGCCATGCGGTGAACACCCTGCCGCAGCAGCTGGCCAACGGGCTGTTCCTCGGCTCGATGTACGGCCTGATCGCCATCGGGTACACGATGGTGTACGGCATCGTCCAGCTCATCAACTTCGCCCACGGCGAGATCTTCATGACGGGAGGCTTCGGCGCCCTCACGGTGTACCTCGCCCTGCCGGACGGCATATCCATGTGGATAGCCCTGCCGGCGATGCTCATCGGCGGTGCCCTGGTCGCCGTGCTCATCGCCGTCGGCGCCGAACGCTTCGCCTACCGACCGCTGCGCGGGGCGCCACGCCTGGCTCCGCTCATCACGGCCATCGGCCTCTCGCTCGCGCTCCAGCAGCTCGTCTTCAACGTGTACCCCGACGCCAAGACCGCCCGGGTCTTCCCGCAACTGCCGTTCGGGCCCTACCACCTGGGCTCGGTCACCATCCAGAGCGGCGACGTCTTCCTGATCATCGCCGCCCCGCTCTGCATGGCGATTCTGGCCTTCTTCGTACGGCTCTCGCGCACCGGCCGGGCCATGCAGGCCACCGCGCAGGACCCGGACACCGCCCAGCTGATGGGCATCGACACCAACCGCATCATCGTCATCGCGTTCGCCATCGGCGGCCTGTTCGCGGCGGTCGCGGGCACGGCGTACGGCCTCAAGTACGGTTCGGTCTCCTACGACATGGGCTTCATCGCCGGTCTGAAGGCGTTCACCGCGGCCGTCCTCGGCGGCATCGGCAACATCTACGGCGCCATGCTCGGCGGTCTCGTCCTCGGTCTCGCCGAGGCCATGGCCACCGCCTACATCGCGAACATCCCCGGCATGCAGCAGCTCGGCGGCGGCGGCTGGGCCGCGGTGTGGGCCTTCGTCCTCCTCATCCTCGTACTCCTCTTCAGGCCACAGGGCCTGCTCGGCGAACGCGTCGCGGACAGGGCGTGAGCACCATGACCGACACCACCACCCAGACCCCGGCCGGGCGCGGACCCATACCGCTTCCCCCCGTCGCGGCCCGGCTGCTCGTCATCGCCGGCGCCGTCGGCACCATCGCCAGCACCTTCCTCAGCTGGACCTGGACGCCGGACTTCCCAGGCGACCTGACCATCTACGGCTACCCGGCCGGCCTGCAGGTCCTCGCCCTGGTGGCCGGTGCCCTCACGCTGCTGATCGGGCTCGGCCTGTGGAACGTGAAGGGGCTCGACCGGCTGAACCCCGCGGGCGCCACCACCCCCGTCTTCCTGACCGCGCTCTCGGCGTTCGCCGTCTGCTGGTTCACCGGCATCGCCATCGCCGTGGACCTCGGCGGTCTGGTCAACCTCGACCCCGGCGCCTTCGTGGCGATGGCCGCCTCGGCCCTGTCCGTCATCGGCGCCCTCGCCCTGCCCCACCCGGCGCCGGGCACCGGCGTCCGCGGCTACTTCACCAAGCCGGACCAGCCCCGCCCCGGCCCGCTCTCCCCGCTCGCCGAGCGCGCCGTCATCACCCTGGGCACCGCCCTGGGCCTGGTGGTCTTCACCTACGGCATCGGCATCAACGACGACGACAGCGAGACCTTCATCGGCTTCATCCTCCTCGTCGTCTTCGCCGCCTGGGGCCTCATCCACGCGGGTCTCCTCGACCGGTACGCGACCATCTCCGCGCGGCACAAGGGCTTCGCGGCGACGCTCGCCTTCGTCGCCGCCGTGCTCTTCCCCTTCACCCAGAGCGACGACCACAACGCCAACATCGGCGCCAACATCCTGATCTTCGCCACGGTCGCCCTCGGTCTGAACATCGTCGTCGGCCTGACCGGTCTGCTCGACCTCGGTTACGTCGCCTTCCTCGGCGTCGGCGCCTACGCGGCCGCCCTGGTCTCCGGCTCGGAGTACTCCCGGTTCTCCGGCGTGCACTTCCCCTTCTGGGCCGCCGCGCTCACCGGCATGGCCGCCTCGCTGGTCTTCGGTGTGCTCATCGGCGCCCCGACGCTGCGGCTGCGCGGCGACTACCTGGCCATCGTCACGCTCGGCTTCGGTGAGATCTTCCGCATCGCGGTCAACAACCTCGACGGCGACTCCGGGCCGAACATCACCCGCGGCCCCAACGGCATCACCCAGATCCCGGACCTGAGCATCTTCGGGTTCAACCTCGGCGAGCAGCACGACATCGCCGGGTTCACGCTGGGCCGGTTCGCCAACTACCTGTTCCTGATGCTCGTCGTCACGGCCATCGTCGTGCTCGTCTTCACCCGCGCCGCAGACTCCCGCATCGGCCGCTCCTGGATCGCCATCCGCGAGGACGAGACCGCCGCCACCGCCATGGGCATCAACGGCTTCCGGGTCAAGCTGATCGCCTTCGCGCTCGGCGCCTCCCTCGCGGGACTCGCCGGCACCGTGATGGCGCACGTCAACTACAGCGTCAACCCGCAGCCGTACCAGTTCGCCGGCGCCGCCCCGCCCAACTCGGCCTTCCTGCTGGCCGCCGTCGTCCTCGGCGGCATGGGCACCGTCAGCGGCCCGCTGCTCGGTGCGAGCGTCCTCTACCTGGTCCCGGAGAAGCTCCAGTTCCTGCAGAACTACGAGCTGCTCGCGTTCGGTGTCGCCCTCATCCTGCTCATGCGGTTCCGGCCGGAGGGCATCATCGCCAACCGCCGCCGCCAGCTGGAGTTCCACGAGACCGGCCAACTCGACGTACCGGCACAGACGACGCTGTCCGACGACGCGGCCGTCACCAAGGCAGGGGCGTAAGGAACCATGACGACACCTGTACTCGAAGCCCGTGACGTCACCATGCGGTTCGGCGGCCTCACCGCCGTCCGGTCCGTCGACTTCACGGTCAACAGCGGCGAGATCGTCGGCCTGATCGGCCCGAACGGCGCCGGCAAGACCACGTTCTTCAACTGCCTCACCGGCCTGTACATCCCCACCGAGGGCAAGGTCGCCTACAAGGGCAGGGTGCTGCCGCCCAAGCCGCACCTGGTGACGCAGGCGGGCATCGCCCGTACGTTCCAGAACATCCGGCTCTTCGCCAACATGACGGTGCTGGAGAACGTCCTCGTGGGCCGCCACACGCGGACCAAGGAGGGCCTGTGGTCGGCGCTGCTGCGCGGCCCCGGCTTCCGCAAGGCCGAGAAGGAGTCCGAGGCGCGGGCCATGGAACTCCTGGAGTTCGTCGGCCTCGCCGGCAAGCGCGACCACCTGGCGCGCAACCTGCCCTACGGCGAGCAGCGCAAGCTGGAGATCGCGCGGGCCCTCGCCAGCGAGCCGGGCCTGCTGCTGCTCGACGAGCCGACGGCCGGCATGAACCCGCAGGAGACCCGGGCCACCGAGGAACTGGTCTTCGCCATCCGGGACAAGGGCATCGCCGTGCTCGTCATCGAGCACGACATGCGCTTCATCTTCAACCTGTGCGACCGCGTCGCCGTGCTCGTCCAGGGCGAGAAGCTCATCGAGGGCACCTCCGAGGTCGTCCAGGCCGACGAGCGGGTGATCGCCGCCTACCTGGGCGAGCCCTTCGAGGGCGACCCGGGCGAGGCGGAGGCCGCCGCGGTCGCGGCAGCCGAGGCGGCCGCCGACGCCGCCCCGGCCGAGACCGCGGAGAGCCCGGACAGTCCCGACAGCGCGGACAGCCCGGAAGGCGCCGAGAGCACCGGGAGCGCGGACAGCGCCGACGCGGAGAGCGCCGAGAGCACCAGCACCACCGAGGGAGAGGCCCAGTGACCGCACTGCTGGAGGTCGAGGACCTCAGGGTCGCCTACGGCAAGATCGAGGCCGTCAAGGGCATCTCGTTCAGCGTCGAGGCCGGCCAGGTCGTCACCCTCATCGGCACCAACGGCGCCGGCAAGACGACGACCCTGCGCACCCTCTCGGGCCTGCTGAAGCCCGTCAGCGGGAAGATCGCCTTCGACGGCAAGCCGCTCACCGGCGTCCCGGCGCACAAGATCGTCGCGCTGGGGCTCGCCCACTCCCCCGAGGGCCGGCACATCTTCCCGCGCCTGACCATCGCCGAGAACCTCCAGCTCGGCGCCTTCCTCCGCAAGGACAAGGAGGGCGTCGAGAAGGACGTCAAGCGGGCCTACGAGCTGTTCCCCATCCTGGGCGAGCGGCGCAAGCAGGCCGCGGGCACCCTCTCGGGCGGCGAGCAGCAGATGCTGGCGATGGGCAGGGCGCTGATGTCCCGGCCGAAGCTGCTGATGCTGGACGAGCCGTCCATGGGCCTGTCGCCGATCATGATGCAGAAGATCATGGCGACGATCGCCGAGCTGAAGTCCGAGGGCACGACGATCCTGCTGGTGGAGCAGAACGCCCAGGCGGCGCTCTCGCTCGCCGACCAGGGCCACGTCATGGAGGTCGGCTCGATCGTCCTGTCGGGCAGCGGCCAGGACCTGCTGCACGACGAGTCGGTCCGCAAGGCGTACCTCGGCGAGGACTGACCGCCGGACACGACGAGGCCCGCGCCCCCTTCTCCGGGGTGCGGGCCTCGTCGGCCGTCGTACGGCGCCGGTGCTCGGGGAGCACGCGGGGGCTCAGCCCTTCTTCGCGGCCTTCTTCTCCTCGTCGTCCGCGATGACGGCCTCGGCGACCTGCTGCATCGACATGCGGCGGTCCATCGACGTCTTCTGGATCCAGCGGAAGGCGGCCGGCTCGGTCAGCCCGTACTCGGTCTGGAGGATGGACTTCGCGCGGTCGACCAGCTTGCGGGTCTCCAGCCGCAGGGTGAGGTCGGCGACCTCCTTCTCCAGCTGCTTCAGCTCGGTGAAGCGGGAGACCGCCATCTCGATGGCCGGGACGACGTCGCTCTTGCTGAACGGCTTGACCAGGTACGCCATGGCGCCGGCGTCCCGGGCGCGCTCGACGAGGTCGCGCTGCGAGAACGCGGTGAGCATCAGGACCGGCGCGATGGACTCCTCGGCGATCTTCTCGGCCGCGGAGATGCCGTCCAGCTTGGGCATCTTCACGTCCAGGATGACCAGGTCCGGCCGGTGCTCGCGGGCCAGCTCGACGGCCTGCTCACCGTCCCCGGCCTCACCGACGACGCTGTAGCCCTCCTCCTCCAGCATCTCCTTCAGGTCGAGCCGGATCAGGGCCTCGTCCTCGGCGATGACGACGCGGGTCGTCAGCGGAGGCACGTGCGACTTGTCGTCGTCGGGCGCGTCTACGGGCTGGGGCGACTCGGCGGTCACGGGGGCTCCTCGCTCAGGGCAGGTGTACTGCTGACAAGAGCCTACCTAGCTACGGTATGGTGGACGCGCGGAGGGTCGGGGGAAACCTTGGATTCTGCGAGCCCCGGTAGCCCAATTGGCAGCAGGCAACGGATTCAAAACCCGTACAGTGTCGGTTCGAGTCCGACCCGGGGCACTTTTCCTTGGATTCCAAGGTCACTGTTTATGCGGGCCCCCTGGTCGAGGGGCCCTTTTTTCACGCCTTCGGCTGTCGTCGTCATGCCTTCGGGCTGTCGTCCTCACCGATGTGGTGGACGCGGACCATGTTGGTCGAGCCGGAGACACCGGGCGGGGAGCCCGCGGTGATCACCACGACATCACCCTTCTGGCAGCGGCCGTACCGCAGCAGCAGTTCGTCCACCTGGTCGACCATGGCGTCCGTCGAGTCGACGTGCGGGCCGAGGAAGGTCTCCGCGCCCCAGGTGAGGCTGAGCTCGGAGCGGGTGGCCGGCTCGGGGGTGAAGGCGAGCAGCGGGATCGGCGAGCGGTAGCGGGAGAGCCGGCGGGCCGTGTCTCCCGACTGGGTGAAGGCCACGAGGAACTTCGCGCCGAGGAAGTCGCCCATCTCGGCGGCGGCCCGGGCGACCGCGCCGCCCTGGGTGCGGGGCTTGTTCCGCTCGGTCAGCGGCGGCAGGCCCTTGGCCAGCATGTCCTCCTCGGCCGCCGCGACGATCTTCGCCATGGTGCGCACGGTCTCCACCGGGTGACGGCCGACGCTGGTCTCACCGGAGAGCATCACCGCGTCCGTGCCGTCGAGGACGGCGTTGGCCACGTCCGAGGCCTCGGCGCGGGTCGGGCGGGAGTTGACGATCATCGAGTCGAGCATCTGGGTGGCGACGATGACCGGCTTGGCGTTGCGCTTGGCGAGCTTGACGGCGCGCTTCTGGACGATCGGCACCTGCTCCAGGGGCATCTCCACGCCCAGGTCGCCGCGCGCGACCATCAGCCCGTCGAAGGCGGCCACGATGTCGTCGAGGTTCGCCACGGCCTGCGGCTTCTCGATCTTGGCGATCACCGGGAGGCGGCGGCCCTCGTCGGCCATGATCCGGTGCACGACCCTGGCGTCGTCGCCGCTGCGCACGAAGGAGAGCGCGACGACGTCGAACCCGGTGCGCAGCGCCCAGCGCAGGTCGTCCTCGTCCTTCTCGGAGAGGGCGGGGACGGAGACGGCGACGCCGGGGAGGTTCAGGCCCTTGTGGTCGGAGACCATGCCGCCCTCGACCACCCGGGTGCGGACGCGGGGGCCGTCGACGGCGGTGACCTCCAGGCAGACCTTCCCGTCGTCCACCAGGACGCGCTCACCGGGCGCGACGTCGTCGGCGAGGCCGGCGTAGGTGGTGCCGCACCGGTGGCGGTCGCCCTCGACGCCCTCCTCCACGGTGATCGTGAAGGTGTCGCCGCGTTCAAGGAGTACCGGTCCTTCGGCGAAGCGGCCGAGCCGGATCTTCGGACCTTGAAGGTCGGCGAGGATTCCGACGCTGCGGCCGGTCTCGTCGGCCGCCTTTCGCACGCGCTGATAACGCTCCTCGTGTTCGGCGTGCGTGCCGTGGCTGAGGTTGAAGCGGGCGACGTCCATTCCGGCGTCGACCAGTGCCTTGATCTGGTCGTACGAGTCGGTGGCGGGCCCCAATGTACAAACGATCTTTGCTCGGCGCATGTTTTCGAGCCTAGACCTTACCCACGGGTAGAGATTCCGGGCGGCGTGACTACTCAACAACGCTTGAGTGAAGCCTTATTGACAAGTGTTGAATTGTGCGGGGCACCGCTCCTATGAGCGAATTCCCCGCACCTCCCGCTTCTGTTTCTTTGCCGAGGCCATTACTGAGGGTGAATGCGCGGCTGTGCGGGCCGGCCGGTCACCTTCCCTCGACGAGTGGCGTCAGTTGCCTCGGCCGCCGGGTCTGCGGGACGCGGGCGGGGCCCTCGAGCCCGAACGTGGTGAAGGCGGTGCGGGCGGGGAGCGGGTAGGTCTCCTTCCCGGTCACGGAGTTGAGGATGGCGGCGCTGCGCCAGGCGGCGAGGCCGAGGTCGGGGGCGCCGACGCCGTGGGTGTGGAGCTCGGCGTTCTGGACGTAGAGGGAACCGGTCACCAAGGGGTCGAGGACCAGCCGGAACTCCCCGTCGACGCGCGGGCGTTCGCTGCTGTCGCGGCGCATGTAGGGGTCGAGCCCGGCGAGGATGCGGTCGAGGGGGCGTTCGCGGTAGCCGGTGGCGAGGACGACGGCGTCGGTGGTGAGCCGGGAGCGGCTGTCCTCCTGGAGGTGCTCCAGATGGAGTTCGATCCGGGTGTTGGCGATCCGGCCCGCGGTGCGCACCCGGACGCCGGGGGTGAGAACGGCGTCCGGCCAGCCGCCGTGCAGGGTGCGCCGGTACAGCTCGTCGTGGATGGCGGCGAGGGTGCCGGCGTCGATGCCCTTGTGCAGCTGCCACTGGGCGGCGACCAGCCGGTCGCGGACGGGCTCGGCGAGGGCGTGGAAGTAGCGGGTGTAGTCGGGGGTGAAGTGCTCCAGGCCGAGCTTGGAGTACTCCATCGGCGCGAACGCCTCGGTACGGCCGATCCAGTGCAGCTTCTCCAGGCCGGCCGGGCGGTGACGCAGCAGGTCGAGGAAGACCTCGGCGCCGGACTGTCCGGAGCCGACGACGGTGACGTGCCCGGCGGCGAGGACGGTGTCGCGGTGGGCGAGGTAGTCGGCGGCGTGGACGACGGGCACGCCGGGGGCGTCCACCAGGGGCCTGAGCGGGTCGGGCACGTGGGGGGCGGTGCCGACGCCGAGGACCACGTTGCGGGTGTAGGTGCGGCCGAGGGCCTCCGCCTCGCCCTCGGCGTCGAGCTGGGTGAAGTCGACCTCGAACGCGTCGCGTTCGGGGTTCCAGCGGACGGCGTCGACCTGGTGGCGGAAGCGCAGGCCGGGCAGGCTCTGCGCGACCCAGCGGCAGTAGGCGTCGTACTCGGCACGCTGGGTGTGGAAGCGCTCGGCGAAGTAGAAGGGGAAGAGCCGGTCGCGGCTCCTGAGGTAGTTGAGGAAGCTCCAGGGGCTGGTGGGGTCGGCGAGGGTCACCAGGTCGGCCAGGAACGGCACTTGGATGGTTGCGCCCTCGATGAGCAGGCCGGGGTGCCAGTCGAAGCCGGGCCGCTGCTCGTAGAAGACGGCGTCGAGTTCGGCGAGCGGGTGGGCGAGGGCGGCCAGGGAGAGGTTGCACGGTCCGATGCCGATGCCGACCAGGTCGCGGGGGGACTCGGGCTCGTGGCGTGGGGGGAGGGTCATCTGGGGGTGCTTCCTTCGACGAGTTTCAACAGGTGGGCCAGGTCGTCCGGCCGGGCGTGGGGGTTGAGGAGGGTGGCCTTGAGCCAGAGCCGGCCGTCGAGGCGGGCGCGGCCGAGGACGGCCCGGCCCTCGTGCAGCAGCCTGCGGCGTACGGTGGCCACGGCGTCGTCGGTGGCCCCGGCGGGGCGGAACAGGACCGTGCTGATGCCGGGGCGGCCGTACAGCTCGAAGCCGGGGTGGTCCTCGACGAGCGCGGCGAACTCGGCCGCCCGGTCGCAGACCTGGTCGACCAGGGCGCCCAGTCCGCTGCGGCCGAGGGTCTTCAGGGTGACGGCGATCTTGAGGACGTCGGGGCGGCGGGTGGTGCGCAGCGAGCGGTCGAGCAGGTCGGGGAGTCCGGCCTCGGTGTCGTCGTCGGCGTTGAGGTAGTCGGCGTGCTGGTGGAGCACGGCGAGTTCGCGCGGACGGGCGACGGCGAGCAGGCCCGCGGCGACCGGCTGCCAGCCGAGCTTGTGCAGGTCGAGGGTGACGGTGTGGGCGGCTTCGAGTCCGGCGAGCTTCTCGCGGTGCCGGCCGCTGAACAGGAGGCCTCCCCCGTAGGCGGCGTCGATGTGCAGGCGGGTGCCGTGCGCGGCGCACAGTGCGGCGATCTCGGGCAGCGGGTCGATGAGGCCGGCGTCGGTGGTGCCGGCGGTGGCGGCGACCAGCAGCGGGCCGGGGAGCGTGGTGAGGGCCGCGTCGAGGGCGGCCGGGTCGAGGGTGCCGTTCGGCGCCGGGACGACCACCGGGTCGGGCAGGCCGAGCAGCCAGGCGGCGCGGGCCAGGGAGTGGTGGGAGGCGGCGCCGCAGACGAGCTGGACGCTGCCGCCGTGGGCTTCGCGGGCGAGCAGCAGGGCGAGCTGGTTGGACTCGGTGCCGCCGGTGGTGACCACCGCGTCGGCCAGGCCGGCCTCGCGGGCGAGTTCGCGTGCGACGACGGCTTCGAGCGCGGAGGCGGCCGGGGCCTGGTCCCAGGAGTCCAGGGAGGGATTGAGGGCGCTCGCGGCGAGGTCGGCGGCGGTGGCGACGGCGAGCGGCGGGCAGTGCAGATGGGCCGCGCACAGCGGGTCGGCGGGGTCGGCGGCGCCCTCGGCGAGGGCGTGCACGAGGGCGCGCAGGGCATCGGGGTCGCCGTCGTCCGGCAGGACGTCCCCCAGGGTGTCGGCGACGCGTGCGGTGACGGCACCGGGTCCGCCTGCGGGGAGCGGGCCGCCGCGTGCCCGGCGCCCGGCCGCGAGCGCGTCGAGCACGGTGTCGAGCAGTGGCCGCAGGGCGTCGGGGCCGTCGGGCCCCGAGGCGAGGGGCGGCGTACGCATCGGCTCTCCTCCGCTCATGGCTCTCCTCCGGGGCGGGGCGCGCGCAACTCCGGCGGACTTCCCGGTCCGCGGGCCTGTGGGCCGCGGGCTTCCGGGTCCGGCCGGGTTCCGGCTTGTGAGTGGTCTTCCAGGTTGTGCGGAATGGGGGCCACGTGTCCCGGAAGTTCAACGATCGAAACCCGAAAGTGGGTACTCCCGTGCGGGGAAAACGCGTTGGAGCGGCGGCCGCGGAGGGTACGTTCAGTCAAATGGTTGACGCGTGGATGATCGACGTGCCCGGTGAGCGCGTGTTGGTCCGTGAACTCGGCCCGGCGGACGAGGAACCCCTGCTCAGGCTGTTCGAGGAGTGCGAGGACTGGTTCGTGGCGGCCACCGGCCTGCCGTCGGGGCCGGGCGATGTGCAGAGCCTGTTCTACGCGATGCCCGAAGGCGCGAGCCCCGACGACAAGGTCCTGCTGGTGCTGGAGCGGGACGGGGTGGTCGCGGGCGTCGTGGACGCGGTGCGCGACCATCCGGAGCCGGGGGCGGTGGCCGTGGGCCTGTTCCTGCTGGCGCCGTGGGCGCGCGGACGGGGCCTCGGCCGGGCCCTGGCCGTGTCCCTGCTGGCCCGGGCCGAGGACGCGTCGGTGGTGACGGCGACGGTCCCACCGGGCTGGCGGCCCGGCGAGTGCTTCCTCCAGCGGCTCGGTTTCACCCTGGACACGGGGACGCGCGGCACCACGGCCAACGACCGCCCGGGACCGCGCGAGGGAGGCGTACTACGGGCCGTCCTGCGACCAGCCGCTAGCTGAGTCCCGGGGCCGGCCCGGACGCCTCCTTTCGCGGACGCGGAGCCGCCGAGCTGCCGTGTGCCTCCCGCGACCCGAGCAGCCGGGCGGGGCACCGAGACGCAGCCGGTCCCCCGCGACCCGAGCCGCCGAGATACCGCCGGGCCCCCGCAACCCAAGCCGCCGGACAGGCAGCCGAGATACCGAGCGGCCGAGCAGCCAGGCGAGACGCCGCTGGACTCCTCCGAGTCAAGGCACCGGACGGGCCCACCGAGGCACCGCCGCTCTCCCCCGACTCAAGCCCCCGGACGCGCCACCGAGACACCGAAGGATTCCCCGACCCAAGCCACCGAGCGCGCCACCAAGTCACCGCCGCACTCCCCCAACCCAAACCCCCGGACGCGCCACCAACACACCGCCGATCCCCCACGACCCAAGCCGCCGGACGGCCCTAGGCCCTGAAGTCCCCGGCGTGGTCCCTGGCCCACTGGGCAAAGGTGCGGGCCGGGGTGGCGGTGAGCTTCTCGACCGTGTCGGTGATCTCCGGGGGCACGCCGACGGTCCCCGCGAAGGTCTCCAGCAGCCGTTCGAGCATCTGCGGCGGCACGTGCGGGAAGAGTTCCGGGCCCGCCTCGCGCGGGTCCACCTCGACGAAGGCCAGTTCCCTGCCGACGGCCGCCCCGATCGCCGCGACCTGCCCGGCGTTGGTGATCGCCTCGGGCCCGGTCAGCCGGTGCGCGGCGCCCTCGTGCCCGCCTTCGAGCAGCGCGCGCTCGGCGACGGCCGCGATGTCGTCCTCGTGGATGGGTGCGGAGAGTCCGCCCGCGAACACGCCCCGGACGGTGTTCCCGGCACGGATCTGCGGTGCCCACTGCAGGGCGTTGGTGGCGAACGCGTTGGGCCGCAGAAACGTCCAGGCGAGCCCGCTGTCGCGAATCTGCCGTTCGGCGGTGGCGTGCATGACGTGGATGGGGTGGGTCTCGTCGGCGCCCTCCGTGATGATGCCGCTGGAGAGCAGGACGACGTGCCGGACGCCGTGCGCGCGGGCCGCCTCCAGCAGGGGGGCGGCGCCCGCCTGGGCGTAGAGGAAGAGCTTCGTCGCCCCGTCGAACAGGGCGGCGGGGTCCTCCGGCCGGAACCGGACCACCTCGGCCCGCTCGGGCAGCGCGGCCCGTCCGGGGTCGCGGGTCAGCGCGCGTACGGGCTGACCCGCGGCGAGGAGACGGTCGACGAGGGCACGGCCGACGTTGCCGGTCGCGCCGGTCACTACGATCACGATGCTGCCTCCACAGGCTCGGCTGATCGTTCCCGACCGAGCCTAGGAGGGTGACCGGGGCGCCGCATCGTCGCCGGGGACCAGCCGCGCCCTACGTCGTGGGACCTACTTCCCCCGCTCCTCCCCGCGCGCCCGATGGGCCCTGGCCAGGTCGTCGAGGCGGTCGGCGAGGGTGCGGCGCAGGGCCGGGGTGAGGTCGGCGTCCTCCAGGCAGGCCTCGCCGAGCCGCAGGTTCTCGGCGTCGACGGCGTGGGCCGGGAAGCACCAGCGGCCGGCGGCGACGGCCATGGCGGGGCCGCGGCGGGTGGCGACGGCGACCGCGTCGGCGTAGAAGCGCGGCACGTACTCCCGTACCAGCTCGGCCTGTTCGGGCTGCCAGAAGCCCTGCGCGGTGGCCGTGAAGAGGTAGTTGGACAGGTCGTCGCCGGCGAACATCGCCTCCCAGGCCGCGCGCTTGGCCTCGGGGTCGGGCAGGGCGGCGCGGCAGCGGGCGGCGCCCTCCTGGCAGGTGGCGCTCGGGTCGCGCTCCAGCTCGGCGGCGATGGCGGCCTCGTCGGTGGCGCCGAGCACGGCGAGCC
>NZ_JBSGDB010000213.1:0-14582 GCF_053602155.1 Streptomyces sp. NPDC004561 | reverse complement strand
TGCGCGCCTTGTACGGGGCGGGCCGTCAGGCCGACGCCCTCGCGGTGTTCAGCCGGGTGCGGGACCTGCTGATCGAGGAGCAGGGTATCGAGCCCTCCGACCGCGCGGGCAATCTGCGCGCGTCCTTCCACCTGTACAACACGGCGGCCGACGTGGACCGCCTGCTGGACGTGCTGTCCGGCTGACCCGCACGGACCCGCGCCGGGCCCGTGACACACGGCAGGGGCCTCCGCCGGACGCGGAGGCCCCTGTGCCGGGCGCGGCTCACCGGACCGGGGTGAAGTCCCTCGCCCCGATGAACTCAGGTCGTCGTACCGGAGCCGAGAACGGCTCGACCGCCTTGTTCTCCACGCTGTTGAAGACGATGAAGACGTTGCTGCGCGGGTACGGCGTGATGTTGTCGCCGGAGCCGTGCATGCAGTTGCAGTCGAACCAGGTCGCCGAGCCCGCCTTGCCGGTGAAGAGCTTGATGCCGTGCTCGCTCGCCAGCCCGGTCAGCGCCTCGTCGGACGGGGTGCCCGCGTCCTGCATCTGCAGCGACTTCTTGTAGTTGTCCTCGGGCGTGGCCCCCGCGCAGCCCAGGAACGTCCGGTGCGAGCCCGGCATGATCATCAGGCCGCCGTTGGTGTCGAGGTTGTCGGTCAGCGCGATCGAGACGGACACCGTCCGCATGTTCGGCAGACCGTCCTCGGCGTGCCAGGTCTCGAAGTCCGAGTGCCAGTAGAAGCCGCTCGCGCCGAAGCCCGGCTTGACGTTGATCCGGGACTGGTGGACGTACACGTCCGAGCCGAGGATCTGCCGGGCCCGGCCGACCACCCGCGGATCGCGCACCAGGTTCGCGAACACCTCGCTGATCCGGTGCACTTCGAAGACCGAGCGGATCTCCTTGGACTTCGGCTCGACGATGGAGCGCTCGTCGGCGCGGATCGCCGGGTCCGTGACCAGCCGGTCCAGCTCACGCCGGTAGATCTCGACGTCGGCCGGGGTGATCAGCTGGTCGACGGCGAGGAAGCCGTCGCGCTCGAACGCGTGCAGGTCGGCCGTGGAGACCGGGCCGGGCGTGTCCGGGGAGCCCCAGACGACCGGGTCCTTGCGGGGGACGGCCACCTCGGTGGTGCCGCGGGTGGGGTACAGGTCGGTGACGGTGACGGTGGTCATCGCTCGTCACACCTCCTCGGGCTCGGTGAGCAGCGGGTAGACGCCGTTCTCGTCGTGGTCCTCCCGTCCGGTCACGGGCGGGTTGAACACGCAGATGCAGTGGAAGTCCTCCTTGACGCGCAGCGTGTGCCGCTCGTGACCGTTCAGGAGGTACATGGTGCCGGGCGTGACGGTGTAGGTCTGCCCGGTCTCGCGGTCGGTCAGTTCGGCCTCGCCCTGGGTGCAGACGACGGCCTCGATGTGGTTGGCGTACCACATGTGCGTCTCGGTGCCGGCGTACAGGATGGTCTCGTGCACGGAGAAGCCGACCCGCTCCTTGGCGAGGACGATCCGCTTGCTCTCCCAGGTGCCGGACTTCGACTTGATGTGCCGGTCGGTTCCCTCGATGTCCTTGAACGATCGAACGATCACGGTGGTGCTTCTCCTCCTTGTTGATCAGGGTTGATCAGGGTTGATCGGGGCTGGTCAGGCGGTCTCGCGGACGGACCGGGCGAGCACGCTCAGCCCCTCGTCCAGCTCCTCGGGGGTGACGGTGAGGGCCGGCAGCAGCTTGACGACCTCGCCCTCCGGCCCGGACGTCTCGATCAGCAGCCCGAGTTCGAAGGCCCGCCGGGCGACCCGGGAGGCCCGGTCCTTGTCGTTGAACTCCAGGCCCCAGACCAGTCCGCGGCCGCGGTACTCCTTGACGTCGGCGAGGTTCTCCTCGGTGATGGAGATCAGCGCCTGCTCGACCTGCTCGCCCCGGGTGCGGGTCTGCTTCTCCATGGCCGAGCCGTCGGTCCAGTACGTCTCCAGGGCCGCGGTGGCGGTGACGAACGCGGGGTTGTTGCCGCGGAAGGTGCCGTTGTGCTCGCCCGGCTCCCAGACGTCCAGCTCGGGCCGGAACAGGCACAGCGACATCGGCAGCCCGTAGCCGCTGATGGACTTCGACACCGTGACGATGTCCGGCGTGATGCCCGACTCCTCGAAGGAGAAGAAGGCGCCGGTACGGCCGCAGCCCATCTGGATGTCGTCGACGATCAGCAGCATGTCCTGCCGCTCGCACAGCTCCTTGAGGGCGCGCAGCCACTCGGGCCGGGCCACGTTGATGCCGCCCTCGCCCTGCACCGTCTCCACGATCACGGCGGCGGGCTTGTTCAGGCCGGAGCCCTGGTCCTCGAGCAGCCGCTCGAACCACAGGAAGTCCGGGACGGTGCCGTCGAAGTAGTTGTCGAACGGCATCGGGGTCCCGTGCACCAGCGGGATGCCGGCGCCGGCCCGCTTGAAGGCGTTGCCGGTGACGGCGAGGGAGCCGAGCGACATCCCGTGGAAGGCGTTCGTGAACGACACGATCGCCTCCCGGCCCTTCACCTTCCGGGCCAGCTTCAGCGCCGACTCCACGGCGTTGGTGCCCGTCGGGCCCGGGAACATGACCTTGTACGGCAGGTCGCGCGGGCGCAGCACCAGGTCCTGGAAGGCCTGCAGGAAGGACCGCTTGGCCGTGGTCGACATGTCCAGGCCGTGGGTGACCCCGTCCCGGGACAGATAGTCGATCAACGCCCGTTTCAGTACGGGGTTGTTGTGGCCGTAGTTGAGTGAGCCGGCACCGGCGAAGAAGTCGAGGTAGGCATGACCGTCCTCGTCGTACATCCGGCTGCCCTGTGCGCGGTCGAAGACGGCGGGCCAGCCGCGGCAGTAGCTGCGCACCTCGGACTCGAGGGTCTCGAAGACGCTGAGGTCGGGCTGGGTGATGGTCACGTGAATCGCTCCTCAGTGGGCGGTGGTCGCGGTCAGCGGGCCGATGCGGTACAGGACTTCGGGGTCGTGCGGGCCGTCCGGGAACAGGTCGGCGGGGAAGAGCACCTCGCGGGTCAGGTCCGCGCCGTGCCGGGCGGCGAACGAGGTGAACAGGCGCTCGGAGGCGGTGTTGCCGGGGGTGATGGTGGTCTCCACCTCCGTGACCGCGTGCTCGGCGGCGAGCCGTGCGGTCAGCCCGTCCAGCAGTGCGGCGGCGATGCCGTGGCCGCGGTGGGCGGAGTCGACGGCCACCTGCCAGACGAGCAGGGTGTGCGGGCGGTCGGGCCGCACGTACCCGGTGACGAAACCGACGGGGGTGCCGTCCGCACCGCGCGCGACCGCCGAGGTGCCGGCGAAGTCCCGGCACCACAGCAGATAGCTGTAGGAGGAGTTCAGGTCGAGGGTTTTCGAGTCCTTGGCGAGACGCCAGAGCGCGGCTCCGTCGGCCGTCGCCGGTCGGTCGATGAGCAGGTCTGCGGGTGCGGCAGTCATGCGGCACGAATTTAGCGAGGCGAATTAAGAAATGCACGGGTGGGGTGATCGCGGCGACCGCCGACGTGGCCCGAATGCCGGTTTTGTCCTAGGTCTAACCAGGGCAAAAAGGCCGGGCTGTGGAATGTGTCACAGCCCGGAAACCCCGCAAAAATCTTGTTGTTTATCCTTCAGGAAAGCGGGCAGAAGAAGACGGGAAGCTATCGTCCGTAGAATTGGCGGGAATTGTGAATCTAATTTGAATTCAAGCCCCCGGCGGTTTCGTCGATACGCTCGATACGTTCGATACGCTCGCGAAGAATGTCGGTATGCCGTTGTGCCGCCGGGGGCGGGGCTCCCGGGCGCCTGCCTCAGGACTGCGGCCAGGCCTGCCGCACGGCTCGCTCGGCCGCTGCCGTGTCCACGGGCAGACCCTTCTCGGCGAGGGCCGTACCCAGTGCCGTCAGGGAGCGCCGCACGGCGTCCCGCGTCGCGTCGGGCCCGTAGTGGTTGACGCGGACCATCTCCCTGGACAGGGCGCCCCCGCCGGCGGCCAGCGGCAGGGCCGGGTCGTTCTCCAGGACCCGGGCCACCAGCTCCGAGGCCACCACGCCGGAGGGCACCCGCAGGGTCGTCGCGACCGGGGCCGCGTCCCGCTCCGCGCTCACATACGGCTCCAGACCCCCGCCCAGCGCCACCGCGCCGGCCCGCGAGGCCAGCGCGGCGCCACGGTGCCGGGCCGTCACCGCGTCCAGGCCGGACGACTCGATCCGCTCCAGGCACGCCTCCAGCGCCAGCATCTCCAGCTGTGCGGGAGCGTGCGGCAGGGCTGCGCGGCCGGCGTCCAGCCAGCGGTCCTTCCAGTCCAGCAGCGACAGGTAGGAGCGGCGCGGCGCTTTCGGGTTCGCCGCCATCCGGGCCCAGGCCCGCTCGCTCACCGAGATCGCCGACACGCCCGCCGGCCCGCCCATCGCCTTCTGTGCCCCGATCACGCACAGGTCCACGCCCCACGCGTCCGGCAGCACCGGCTCCGCGCCCACCGAGGCGACCGCGTCCAGGTAGAACAGCGCGCCCTGGGCCCGCACCACCTCGCCGATCTCCTCGACCGGGTTGGTGTTGCCGGTCGCCGCCTCGGCGTGCACGAGGGACACGAAGTCGATCCCGGGATGCTCGGCGAACGCCTCCCGGACCTGCTCGGCCGTCACCGCGGTGTGGAAGGGGACGGAGAGGTCGTGCACCGTCGCCCCGGCGTCACGGAGCCAGTTGCCGAAGGTCTGCCCGTACGGGCCGGTGATCACGTTCAGGGCCACCGTGCCCGGACCGGCCGCCGCGCGGATCGCGCCCTCCAGCGGCAGCAGCGCCTCGCCCTGGGTGATCAGGACGTCCTGCCGGGTGTCCAGCAGCCGGGCCACCCGGTCCTCGATGGCGGCGAAGCGCTTCGCGCTCAGCGGGGGCAGGTCGAGAAAGGGGTGCGTCACGGCGGTGCTCTCTTCGCTCTCGGGGCCGACAGGGGAGGTCAACTCAACTGATCTTAGGTCGAAAGGCTCGGTAGCCATCGGTTTGGTTTGAGAGACTCAAACTCTTCCTTATAATCGGAACCCACAGTTCCCCACAGGAGATCCCCCATGAACACGTTTCCCGGGCGCCGGACCCGCATCCTGGCCGCCACCACCCTGACGGCCGGCCTCGCGCTCGTGGCCGGCTGCTCCTCGGGCAACGGGGGGAGCGGCGCCACCGTCAAGGGGGTCCACGTCGTCAAGGCCGGTCAGCTGACCACCTGCACCCACCTGCCGTATCCGCCGTTCCAGTCGGAGATCAACGGCAAGGTGCAGGGCTTCGACGTCTCCCTCATCGACCTCGTCGCCAAGAACCTCGGCGTCAAGCAGCAGATCGTCGACACCCCGTTCGAGAACTTCAAGACGGGCGCCTTCCTGAACTCCGGGCAGTGCGACCTGGCGGCCGCCGGCATGACCATCACCCCCGAGCGCAAGAAGAACGTCGACTTCTCCGACCCGTACTTCGAGGCCACCCAGGCCGTCCTCGTCGACAAGAGCAGCGGCGTCAACTCGCTCGCCGACGTCAAGGCCAAGGGCAAGAAGCTCGGCGCCCAGGCGCAGACCACCGGCGAGGACTACGTCAAGAGCAAGGGCTACGACCCGGTCTCCTTCGACTCCTCCGACGCCGTCCTCAACGGCCTGCGCACCGGCCAGGTCCAGGCCGTCGTCATCGACTACCCGGTCGTCCAGGGCTGGCTGAAGGACAAGGCCAACGCCGACAAGTTCAAGGTCGTCGACAACCTCAAGACCGGCGAGCAGTACGGCTTCACGGTCAAGAAGGGCAACAAGGCCCTGGTCGACGCCATCAACAAGGCCCTCAAGGACGCCAAGGCCGACGGCACCTACAAGAAGCTCTACGAGCAGTGGATCGGCCCCTACAACGCCTCCGTGGCCTCTCCCGCCGCCTCATGACCGACCTCGACGTACCTCTCCGGCCGAAGAAGAAGGGGCTGACCCGGCGCCAGAAGCGCCGGCTGTCCCGGGGTATCCAGTACGTCGTCTTCGTAGCCGCCGTGATCGCCGTCGCGGTCACGGCGGACTGGGGCCGGCTGCAGAACCAGTTCGCCCAGGGCGGCATCGCGAAGCAGATGTGGCCGGACGTCATCACCCTGGCGCTGAAGAACACCGTGCTGTTCACGGCGTCCGGCTTCGTCGTCGGACTGGCGCTCGGCCTGGTCATCGCGCTGATGCGGCTGTCGTCCGTGGGGCCGTACCGCTGGCTGGCCGCCGTCTACATCGAGATCTTCCGCGGCCTGCCCGCCCTGCTGATCTTCGTCTTCATCGCGGTGGCCGTACCGCTGGCCTTCCCGGGCGCCGAGATCCCCGGCGACATCTACGGCAAGGCCGCCCTCGGCCTCGGACTGATCGGCGCCGCCTACATGGCGGAGACGTTCCGCGCCGGCATCCAGGCGGTGCCCAAGGGGCAGACGGAGGCGGCGCGCTCGCTGGGCTTCTCGCCCGCCCGCGCGATGATCTCCATCATCATCCCGCAGGCGTTCCGGATCATCCTCCCGCCGCTCACCAACGAGCTGATCATGCTCTTCAAGGACTCCTCGCTGGTGCTGCTGCTCGGTGTGACCCTGGAGGAGCGCGAACTGTCCAAGTTCGGCCGGGACCTGGCCAGCACGACCGCCAACTCCACGCCGATCCTGGTCGCGGGCCTGTGCTACCTGCTGGTGACCATCCCGCTCGGCTTCGTCGCCCGAAGGCTGGAGGCCCGGGCCCAGGAGGAGATCAAGTGAGCCGCCCCGAGATCAGCGTCCGGGACCTGCACAAGTCCTTCGGCGACAACCAGGTCCTGCGCGGTATCGACCTGGAGATCGGCCAGGGCGAGGTCGTCTGTGTCATCGGCCCCTCCGGCTCCGGCAAGTCGACGCTGCTGCGCTGCGTGAACCTGCTGGAGGAGCCCACCAAGGGCCAGGTCTTCGTCGGCGGCACCGAGATCACCGACCCGGACGTCGACATCGACGCCGTACGCCGCCGGATCGGCATGGTCTTCCAGCAGTTCAACCTCTTCCCGCACCTGAGCGTCACCGAGAACCTCACGCTGCCGCAGCGCCGGGTCCTCGGGCGGGACAAGGCCGAGGCGGCGGAGATCGCCGCCGAGAACCTGGCCCGTGTCGGCCTCTCGGAGAAGGCGGAGGCGTACCCGTCCTCCCTCTCCGGCGGCCAGCAGCAGCGCGTGGCCATCGCCCGCGCGCTCGCCATGGGTCCCGAGGTGATGCTCTTCGACGAGCCGACCTCCGCGCTCGACCCCGAGCTGGTCGGCGACGTGCTCGCCGTGATGCGCAGGCTCGCGCGGGAGGGCATGACGATGATGGTCGTCACCCACGAGATGAGCTTCGCCCGCGAGGTCGCCGACCGGGTCGTCTTCATGGACGGCGGGGTGGTCGTCGAGGACGGCACCCCGGACCGGGTCATCGGCGACCCGCAGCACGAGCGCACCCGCCACTTCCTCTCCCGCCTCCTCGACCCGGCGATGGCCGAGGTGGAGGAGGAGACCTCCGACCAGGTGGGGAAGGCCCGGCCCTAGCCCTCTAAGGTGCCGTGTATGAGCGATCAGGCGGTGCTGCACGTGAAGGGCCGGGTCCTCGCCGGCCCCGAGGACGTCCGCGACGAGCTGTGGGTGGTCGGGGGCCGGGTCTCCTACGACCGCCCCGCCGGGGCCCGCGACGTCCGGACCGTCGAGGGCTGGGCGCTGCCCGGCCTGGTCGACGCGCACTGCCATGTGGGCCTCGACGCGCACGGCCCGGTGGACGCGGAGACCGCGGAGAAGCAGGCGCTCACCGACCGGGAGGCCGGCACGCTGCTGATCCGGGACGCGGGCTCGCCCTCCGACACCCGCTGGATCGACGACCGGGACGACCTGCCGAAGATCATCCGGGCCGGCCGGCACATCGCCCGCACCCGCCGCTACATCCGCAACTACGCCTGGGAGATCGAGCCGGACGACCTCGTCGCCTACGTCGCCCAGGAGGCCCGGCGCGGCGACGGCTGGGTCAAGCTGGTCGGCGACTGGATCGACCGCGACCTCGGCGACCTGTCCCCCTGCTGGCCGCGCGGGGCGGTCGAGGCCGCCATAGCCGAGGCCCACCGGCTCGGCGCCCGGGTCACCGCGCACTGCTTCGCCGAGAGCTCCCTGCGCGACCTGGTCGAGTCGGGCATCGACTGCGTCGAGCACGCCACCGGCCTGACGGAGGAGCTGATCCCGCTGTTCGCCGAGCGCGGCGTCGCGATCGTGCCGACCCTCGTCAACATCGCCACCTTCCCGCGGCTCGCGGCCGGCGGCGACAGCAAGTTCCCGCGCTGGTCGGCCCATATGCGGCGGCTGCACGAGCGGCGCTACGACACCGTGCGCGGCGCCTACGACGCCGGGATCCCGGTGTACGTCGGCACCGACGCCGGCGGCTCGCTGGCCCACGGCCTGGTCGCGGAGGAGGTCGCCGAGCTGGTCACCGCGGGCATCCCGCCGGTCGAGGCCCTCGCGGCGGCCAGCTGGGGCGCCCGCGCCTGGCTCGGCCGCCCCGGCCTGGAGGAGGGCGCACCGGCCGACCTGGTGGTCTACGAGAGCGATCCGCGCGCGGACGTGCGGGTGCTGGCGGCGCCGCGCCGGGTGGTGCTCAACGGGGCCGTGGTCGAGTAGGGGAACGCGTGTGCCCGCTGATTCGAAGTGACGTGCTAGTTATCCACGTTTGAGTGAAGTAACCCAGGATCACTGACCGTTCACCCACAGTGCGTACAAGGTTGACGGGTCCCAAGCATGATCCGTCTGGGGGTCCCACCGCCTTGAACAGCAACAACTTCCGCATGCCCGCGCGCCGTCTCGCGACCGTCGCGACGGTCACCGCCCTGACCGCCGCTCCCGCGGTCCTGGGCGCGGGCGCCGCGCACGCGACCGGTGACCACGGTCGCGCCTCCGCCGTCGTCCTGCGCACCGGGCTCGACGTGTCCCTGCTCGACAAGACCGTCCACGTCCCGCTCGGGGTCACCCTGAACGAGGTGCAGGCACCGCGCAGCGCCGACAGAACGGCCCTGTCCGCCCGGCTCGACGGCGTGGCCGGGGGCAGACCGTTCGCCGTGCTCCGCGCGGACGTCGCCTCGGCGAAGGCCACGGCGACCGCCGAGCGTGCCGAGGGCTCGGTCAGGCTCGTGAACGCCCGGCTGCACGTGCCCGGCATGCCCCTGCTGTCCCTGATCGAGGTCGGCACGGCCACGGCCAGGGCGACCTGCGAGGCCGGCAGGGCGCCGGTCGCCTCCGCGAACGTCCTCGGCTCCGTCACCGTCCTCGGCAGGCGCGTCACGCTGACCGCCGGCGGGCCGACCGAGGTGAGGGTGCCCGGTATCGGAGAGGTCCGCCTCGACCTCGCCGAGCGGCGCACCACGTCCCGTACGGCCGCCGCGACCGCCCTCGAACTCAAGGTCTCCGTCAACCCGTTGAAGCTCAACGTGGCCGACGTGGAGGGCACGGTCACCCTCGCCAGGGCGACCTGCGAGTCCCCGGCGGGGGCGCCGGCCGGGCACCCGGTACCGAGCCACGACCCGGCCGCGGGCACGAAGCCCGGGGACGCCCCCGCGAAGGCCGGCGCGGCCCCCGACGTGAAGCCCCAGGGCGCCCCGGCGAAGTCCGACCTCGCGGAGACGGGCGGCAGCTCGGCCACCCCGTACATCGCGGGCGGCGCACTGGCCCTGCTGCTGCTCGGCGGCGGAGCGGTGACCCTGGCCCGCCGCCGCAGGGGCTGACACGGGACGCCCCCCGCGACCGGGGAGGGTCAGAGCGGGTGCGGGGGAGGCCGATGTCCGGCCCGGTGCCACGCTGCTGAGGTCCGGCCGGGTCCCGGTGGCGCACTGTGTCCCGTATCCGGGCGTCCCGCACCCCGGGGGCCCGGTCTCGGTGCCGGAACCCGTCAGGGTGGGTCGGTGGGGGGACCGAGGGCGGACGACAGTGCGTGGAGGAAGCCGTTCGCCGTGGCCCGGTCCCGTACGGCGATCCGTACCCATTCCTCGCCGAGGCCCGGGAACGTGTCCCCGCGCCGGACCGCGTAGCCGAGGTCGCGCAACCGGTGCCGTACCCCGGCCGCCCCCGGCATCCGGACCAGCACGAACGGGCCCTCGGCGGGCTCCACCACCCGTAGCCCGCGGTCGGCGAACCCGGCCAGGCCCGCCACCAGATGCGCCCGGTCCGACGCGATCCGGTGCGCCGCGTGCGCCGCCTCGGCCAGCGCGCGCGGCGCCACGCACGCCCGCGCGGCGGCCAGCGCGGGCGTCGACACCGGCCACAGGGGCTGGGCCCGTGCCAGCGACGCGATGGTCTCCTCGGCGGCCAGCACGTACCCGATGCGCAGCCCGGCCAGCCCCCATGTCTTGGTCAGGCTGCGCAGCACGACGAGCCCGGGCACGTCGGTCCGCCCGGCCAGCGCCTCCCGCTCGCCCGGCACCGCGTCCATGAACGCCTCGTCGACCACCAGCGTCCGCCCGGGACGGGCGAGCCGGCGGATGGCCTCCGCCGGATGCAGCACCGACGTCGGATTGGTCGGGTTCCCGACCACCACCAGATCCGCGGCATCGGGTACGGCCGCCGGATCCAGCCGGAACCCGTCCTCCGCCCGCAGCAGCACCCGGTCCACCGTGTGCCCGGCGTCCCGCAGCGCGGCCTCCGGCTCGGTGAACTGCGGGTGCACGACCACCGGTTGCCGCACCTTCAGGGCACGGGCGAGCAGCACGAACGCCTCCGCGGCCCCCGCCGTCAGCAGCACCCGCGCCTCGGGCAGCCCGTGCCGCGCCGCCACCGCCGCCCGCGCGGCCCGCCCGTCGGGGTAGGCCGCGAGCGACGACAGCGAGCCGGCGATCTCCTCCCGCAGCCACTCCGGAGGCGTCCCGGCGCGGACATTGACGGCGAGGTCGACCAGCGCGGCCCCGTCGTCCCGCACCTCGGCGTCCCCGTGATGCCCCAGGTCCGGCCCCGTGTCCTCAGTGCGCATGGCTGTGCGACTGCCCCCCGTGATGGTGGTGCCCGTGCCCGTGGTGGTGGCCGTCGTCGTCCGGGTGGAAGTGCGGCTGCTGCGGCAGCCCCACCTTGTCCTCGAAGCCCGGCAGCGCGATCCGGTACACGCACGAGTCGCAGTTCATGCGCAGATCGCCCTTGACGGCCTCCTCGTACCGCTCCATCACCAGGTCCAGCAGCTCCGGCTCGGGCCCGATGACGTCGGCCGACCGCACCTCGACCTCCGGGTGCCCGGCCGCCCACTCCTCGGTCTGCCGCCGCACCCGGTCCGGCAGGACGCCGGTGAACAGGAAGTAGGGCAGGACGACGATCCGCCGCGCCCCCAGCCGGGCGCACCGGTCCAGGCCGCCCGGCACGTCCGGCGCCGCCAGCGACACGAACGCCGTCTCCACCCCGGCGTGACCGCGGCCCTCCCACAGCAGCCGCGCCGCCTTGGCCACCTCGGCGTTGGCGTCGGGATCCGTCGAACCCCGGCCCACCAGCAGCACCGTCACCTCGGCCCGGTCCACCGCGGTGCCCAGCGCCTCGTCCAGCCGCCGCTCCAGCACGCTCAGCAGCGCCGGGTGCGGGCCGAGCGGGCGGCCGTAGGTGTACGAGACGCCCGGGTGCCGCTCCTTCTCGCGGGCCAGCGCGGCCGGGATGTCGCCCTTGGCGTGCCCGGCGGACACCAGCATCAGCGGCACGGCGGCGAACCGGCGCACGCCCCGCTCCACCAGTTCGGTGACGGCGTCGCCCAGCGGCGGCGGGGACAGCTCGATGAAGCCGCCCGCGACGGGCAGCGCGGGGTGGCGGCGCCCCAGCTCCCGTACGAAGTCGCGGAACGCCTCGGCTCCGGCGTCGTCCCGGGTGCCGTGGCCGGCGATGAGCAGGGCGGGCGGGGTGGTCACGAGGTCTCCTCAGACGAAGCGGTGTGGTACAGCAGGGCGTTGAGCGCGGCGGCGGCGACCGCCGAACCGCCCTTCTCGGACACGTTGCTCACGGCGGGCAGCCCGCTCTCGCGCAACGCGGCCTTGGACTCGGCCGCGCCGACGAAGCCGACGGGCAGGCCGATGACGAGCGCGGGGGAGGCGTCCAGGGTGAGCAGTTCCTCCAGGGCGGTCGGCGCACAGCCGATCACCCACAGGGCGCCGGGCCCGACCTGCTCGTACGCGAGCCGGACGGCATGGGCGGAACGGGTCAGGCCGGGGCCGGCCTCGGCCTCCTTCAGCCGGCACACGGTCCGGCGCCGGGTGATGCCGGCCGCGACCATCTCGACGTCCACGACGACGGGCGCCCCGGCGTGCAGCGCCGTGTGCGCCACGGCCAGGTCGCCCTCGTCCATGACGAGGTCGGTCGCGTACTCCAGGTCGGCGGCGGAGTGGACGACCCGCTCCACCACCGCCCGGGTCAGCGGCGGGAAGTGCGAGGTGTCCAGGCGGGCGCGCAGCCGCCGGAAGGACTCCTGCTCGATGGGATGGACCACGCGGTTCACCGGGCGCCCTCCTGCCAGCGGTAGCCGCGCGGGGTCACCATGCGGCCCGCGATGACGCGGGTCGCGGTGTTGCCCACGGTCACGACCGTCATCATGTCGACCGTCGCCGGGTCCAGCGCGCCGAGCGTGGTCACCCGGCTCGCCTCGTCCGGCCGCGAGGCGTTCCGTACGACGCCGACGGGCGCCGTCGGCTCCCGGTGCTCGGCGAGGATCGCGAGCGCCTTGGGCAGCTGCCAGTCGCGGCCCCGGGAACGGGGGTTGTAGAAGGTCACGACGATGTCCGCCTCGGCCGCCGCCCGCACCCGACGCTCGATGACCTCCCACGGCGTGTGCAGGTCGGACAGGCTGATGGACACATGGTCGTGGCCCAGCGGCGCGCCCAGGATCGCGGCGGCGGCCAGCGCGGCCGTCACCCCGGGCACCCCGACCACGTCGATGTCGTCGGACGCCTCGGCGAGCGCCGGGGAGGCCATGGCGTACACGCCGGCGTCCCCGCTGCCGATCAGCGCCACCGCGTGCCCGCGCCGGGCCTCCTCGACGGCCGTGCGCGCCCGCTCCTCCTCGGCGCCGAGCCCCGACTCCAGCACCCGGGTGCCGGGTCGCAGCAGGTCGCGGATCTGGTCGACGTACTGGTCCAGCCCGACCAGCACCGAGGCCCGCCTGAGCTCGTCCGCCGCCCGCGGGGTGAGCAGGTCCCGGGCGCCGGGCCCGAGCCCGACCACCGCGAGCCGCCCGCGCCCCGGACGCCGTACGACCGCGCAGGTGGCCATCGCGGACTTCCGCTTGGGGACGAGGAGTTCACCGCCCCGCAGCAGCGCCGCGGCCTCCGCGACCGACGGGGTGCCGACGGCCGCCAGGGGCGCCTCGGACGGGTTCGGCACCTCGACGGCGGCCAGTTCCCCGGCGGTGTACGTCACCACCGGCACCCCCAGCCCTCCCGCGGCGCCCAGGATGCCGGGCTCCTCCGACTTGGCGTCCACGGTGGCGAGTTCGGCCACACACTTCGGCGACAGACCCGCCTCGCGCAGCGCCCCCTCGACCAGCCCGAGGACCTCGTCGACCGGCGCCCCGCGGGACGCGCCGACCCCGACCACGAGCGACGGCGGCCGCAACAGCACCTCGCGCTCGCCGGGTTCGACGTCCCGGTCGGTGAGCCGGACGGTGTACGACCCCCGCGGCGAGACCGGCAGCGGCGGCAGCGGCCAGGGCACCTCCGTCTCCAGCACGACCGGTTCGCCGTCCAGCAGGGCGCGGGAGACCATGGCGACCGAACCCTCGCAGGGCAGCCCGAGCGTGTCGAGGCCGGGCAGTCCGGCGGCGTCCGTCGCGGTCGTCACCACCGGCTCGGCGCCCAGCAACTCACCGACCGCGCGGGCCAGTTCATTGGCGCCGCCGCCGTGCCCGCCGACCAGCGACACCGCGAAGCGGCCGCCCTCGTCCACGCACACCACACCGGGGTCGGCCGCCTTGTCGCCGAGCAGCGGCGCGAGCAGCCGTACCGTCGCGCCCGTCGCCAGGAAGCACACCAGCTGCTCGCACTCGGCGAACGCGGCCCGTACGGCCTCCCCGACGGGACCCTCGTACACCCGCGTGCGGTCCGGCCAGGCCGCGGCCAGCCGGTCCCGTGCCGCCGCCCCCGCCGCGGTGGCGGAAATCAGGCCGATCACTGGTCAACTCCTTCGCTGGATGCCCGGGATCCGACGCCCCAGAGCAGGAACACAGGATTGGTGGCCGCGAGCCGGGTCACGTCGCCCGGCAGCGGCGCCAGCCGCGAGGACTGGAGCAGCACCCCGTCGCAGGTGAACCCGGCGGCCGTGAGCGCCTCGCGCGCCGCCGGCACCCGGTCCAGGGCGGCCATGGCGACGACCACGGTCCGCCGGGCCCGCCGCGCGCACGCGGTGACGACCTCGGGCAGCTCGCGTCCCCCGCCGCCGATGAACACGGCGTCGGGGTCGTCGGCCAGGCCGGCGAGCGCCTCCGGCGCCGAGCCGTGCACCACGTCCACGTACACGCCGTGCGCGTCCGCGTTGGCGCGGATCCGCTCGACCCCGTCCGCGGCCCTCTCGACATGGTCAGCGCCGCCTGCCCCAACTGCAAGATCCTCCTGGTGGAGGCGAGTTCCTCCAGCATGACCAACCTCGGCACCGCG
>NZ_JBSGDB010000212.1:0-14589 GCF_053602155.1 Streptomyces sp. NPDC004561 | reverse complement strand
GGGGCGGTCAGGAGTGCGACAACTGCCCGGTGCCGCCTCGCCGGCCTATCCGCTCCTGCTCCCGCTGGACGCCCGGCGCCACCCTGGCCTGGTCGACGCTGCACACGCTGCCCGGCGGCACCGCCGTCCTCGACGACGTGGACCCCTACCGGGTGCCCGCGCGGGGCATCGGCCCGGCCGCCCTGCCCGCCGCCGAGCGCCCGTACTCCGACCACGCCGCGTGGACCGCCCGCTGGCGCGACGCCCTCGCGCTGCTCACCGCGACCCACCCCGCCCGGGCGGCCGAGACGACGGCGCTGGTGGGGTCCGTCGTCCCGCTGGCGCCGCCCGCGGGCGGCGGTACGCCGATGAGCGCCACCCTGCGCACCGCGCCCGGCGCCGTCCTCGCCCAGCTCCCCGGCGACCGGCGGGAGCTGGCCGAGTCGCTGGTGCACGAGACGCACCACACCAAGCTGGCCGTCCTCGACGAACTGGTCCCCCTGTGGCGGCCCGGCGGCGCCCTGCACCGGGTGGGCTGGCGGCGCGATCCGCGCCCGGTCCCGGGCGTGCTCCAGGGGGCGTACGCGCATCTGGCGCTGATGGACCTGTGGTGGCGGGCCCGGGCCGGACCCGCCTGGGCGTGGCGGCGACGCGCCGCCGAACGGTTCGAGGTCTGCCGGGACCAGGTCGCCGAGGCCTTGTCGGTACTGGCCGATTCCGATGAACTGACCTCTCGCGGAAGGGAGTTCGTCCGGCACATGGGCAGCCACCACGCAAGCCTGGGAGTGACCGCCCGACAGCCGGGATGACGCTCCGTGGAGGCGTTACTGCGTTACGTTATGCGTGCGGCTGCCCGAGAGGCCGGCGGCCGCCGGAACAGGGAGCGGCGATGGCGGAACAGCGGCGGCCGGGCGCGGACGGCGCGGCGGCACCCGAGCACGTGCTCGTGGTCTTCCCGGGGTACCACCGCTCGTGGGCGGCGTGGATCGCGCAGTGCCTGGAGCGCCACGGCCACCGGGCCACCCAGCAGCGCTGGGACCCGCCGCGCGAGGTGCCGCTGGAGGACTCCCTCGGCGACCTGCTGCTGGCCAGCGGAAAGGTGCTGCTGGTCCTCAACGACTGGTTCTTCGAGCTGGGCCCCCGCCCGCCGGGCGAGTGGAACGACGCGCTGCGCGGCTTCGTGGCCGCGCACGCCGACCGCTTCGCCGCCGTCAACCTCACCAACCGGCCCCTGCTGCCCGCGACCGCCGTCCTGGAACCGGCCAGCCTCTGGGCACTGAGCGAGGAGGCCGCCGAGGAACGCCTGCTGCGCCGGCTCGGCCTGGAACGCCTCGCGCGCCCGCGCACCCTCCCGGGCCGCATCCGCTACCCCGACGAGCGCTGCGAGATCTGGGGCGAGGTGCCACGCCGCAACCCGCGCTTCACCGGCCGGGACGACCTGCTCGGCGAGCTCCACCAGCGGCTGGCCGACGCCGAGCGCGGCGCCGCCGCCTGCACCCTCGTCGGCATGTCCGGCATCGGCAAGACCCAGCTCGCCGCCGAGTACGCGCACCGCTTCAGCACCGACTACGACCTGGTGTGGTGGGTCAACAGCGACGACCGCAACATCCAGCGCGACCGCCTCGGCGAACTCGCCGTCGAACTCGGCCTGCGCATCGGCAGCGAACCGGGCGAGCGCATCCGCGCGGTGCGCAACGCGCTGCGGCGCGGCGAGCCGTACGGCAACTGGCTGGTGGTCTTCGACGGCTGGGACGACATCGACGGCGTCTCCGCCCTGCTCCCGCAGGGCACCGGCCACGTCCTGCTCACCTCCCGCAACCGGGGCTGGAGCGCGCACACCGACGTCCTGGAGATCCCCGCCTTCCTGCGCCCCGAGTCCACCGCCTACCTGATGCGCCGCGCGCCGCACATCAGCGCCCGGGACGCCGACGAGGTGGCCGCCGAGTTCGGCGACGTACCGCTGCCGCTCGTACAGGCCGCCTCCTGGCTCGGCGAGTCCGGCATGGAGGTGGCCGAGTACCTGCGGATGGTGCGCGAGCGGCGGCTGTCCACCGTCGACGAGCCCGTCACCGGCGAGGGCTTCCCGCAGTCGTCCCTGACCTCCTGGGCCATACTGCTCAACCGGCTGCGCCGCTCCCAGCCGCAGGCCATCGACGTGCTGGGCCTGTGCACCTCCTTCGCCCCCGGGCGCATCCCGCTGGGCCTCATCCGCGCCTACCCGCGGGCCGAACTGCCCGAGGAACTGCGCTGGATGTCCACCGACCTGCCCGCCTGGACCAGGGCCCTGGACACGCTCGTCAACTACTCGGTGCTCACCCGGGAGACCCGCGGCCCGCTGGCCGCCGAGATGGGCCCGCACCAGGAGTCCGTGCACATGCACCGCCTCGTCCACGACATCGTCTCCAAGCTGACCGGCGACGGCGGCGGCGAACTGCACCGGCGGGCGGTGCGCACCCTGCTCGCCGAGGCCGACCCGGGCAACCCGGCCGACAGCCGGAACTGGCCCCGCTACGCCGAACTCCTGCCCCATCTGCAGCCCTCCGGCGCCCTGGAGAGCGGGCAGCCGCGCGTCCAGGAACTCGTCCTGAACTGTCTGCGCTACTGCTCCCGCAGCGGCGAGTACAGCGGCGGCCTGGAACTGGCACAGCAGGTGCGCGTGCACTGGTCCCGGTTCATGGACCCGATCGACCAGCCCATGCTCGACCTGGCCACCCAGGAGGGCAACATGCTCCGCAACAGCGGCCGGTTCCGGGAACTGTACGAACTGCACCGGGGCGTGCTGAAGCAGCTCCAGGCGGCGCCCCGGCGCAACGAGATCGGCGAACTGGTCAGCAAGAGCGCCATCGCGTCCGGCCTGCGCGCCCTCGGCCGCTACGAGGAGTCGCACCGGCTCCAGCTGGAGGTGCTCGACGGCAACGAGCGGCTCCTCGGCCCCGACGAGCCCCCCACCCTGGTCGCCCGGCACAACCTCGGGGTGACCCTGCGCATGCTGGGCCGGTACGCCGAGGCGCTGGACACCGACCTGGAGACCCTCGCGGGGCGCGAGAGCGTGCTGCGCGCCCGGCACATCAACACCCTGCACTCCGGCAACGCGGTCACCCACAGCCTGCGGCTGCTCGGCCGCTACCGGGAGGCCCTGGCCCGCCAGGAACCGATCGTCCGGCTCCATGTGCAGGTGCTCGGGCCGCAGCATCCGCAGACCCTGGAGGCCCGCTCCCAGCTCGCCATGTGCCGGCGCCGCGAGGGCGGGCACGCCCCGGACGTGGGCCCGGCGATGTCCAGCCTGCTGGAGCAACTGGTCCAGCTGCACGGCCGGGAGCACTACCGCACGCTGTCGTTCATCACCAACTACGGCAACTTCCTGCGTGAGCACGGCGACCTCGGTCAGGCCCGCGACCTCGTCGACGAGGCCGAGACCGGCTTCCGGGCGCTGCTCGGTCCCGCGCATCCCGTCGCCACCGGGATGCTCTCCAACACCGGGCTGGTGATGCAGGCGGCGGGCGAGCGGGCCGAGGCGCTGGCGATGTTCGAGGCCGCGCTGGCCGGGCTCACCGCCACCCTGGGCGCGGACCATCCCTGGGTGCTGGGCTGCGCCCTCAACGCGACCGGCGCGCGCAACTTCACCGGCCGGATCCCGGAGGCGGTGGAGCTGAGCCGGGAGAGCCTGCGCCGGGCCCGGCACTCGCTCGGGCACGAGCACCCCCTCACCCTGTCCTGCCAGGTGGCCCTGGCCGCGGACCTGCGGGTGGCCCACGAGCCGGAGGAGGCGGGCAAGCTGGAGGAGGACGCCCTGCTGGCCCTCACCCGCACCCTCGGCGCCCAGCACCCCCACACCATCTCCGCCCGCCAACGCGTCCGCCCGTACTGGGACTTCGAGGCGTACCTCGGCTGAGGCGCCCAACGCGAAGGGCCCGGCACCGAGCGGAAACTCGGCACCGGGCCCCAGGCCGGTGAGGCTTACGCCTCGAAGACCTCACGCACCAGCTGCTCCTGCTCGGCCTGGTGGCGCTTGGCCGAACCCACCGCCGGCGACGAGCCGTGCGGGCGCGAGATGCGCCGCAGCCGCTCGCCGGCCGGGATGTCCGCGCCGACCGCCAGGTCGAGGTGGTCGATCAGGTTGAGCGCGATGAACGGCCAGGCACCCTGGTTCGCCGGCTCCTCCTGCGCCCACAGGTACTTCTCGGCGTTCGGGTACTTGTTGACCTCGGCCTGGATCTCGGCACCCGGCAGCGGGTACAGCCGCTCGATGCGGATGATCGCCGTGTCCGTGACGCCGCGCTTGACCCGCTCGGCCTCCAGGTCGTAGTACAGCTTGCCCGCCACGAAGACGACCTTGCGGACCGCGGCCGGGTCCACGCTGGCGTCGCCGATGACCGGGCGGAACTGACCCGACGTGAACTCCTCCGTCTTCGACGCGGCGGCCTTGAGGCGCAGCATCGACTTCGGGGTGAAGACGACCAGCGGCTTGTGGTGCGGGTTGTGCACCTGCCACCGCAGGAGGTGGAAGTAGTTCGACGGGAGGGTCGGCATGGCGACCGTCATGTTGTTCTGGGCGCAGAGCTGCAGGAAGCGCTCGACACGGGCCGAGGAGTGGTCCGGGCCCTGGCCCTCGTAGCCGTGGGGCAGCAGGAGGGTGACGCCGGACGTCTGGCCCCACTTCTGCTCCGCCGCCGAGATGTACTCGTCGACCACGGTCTGCGCGCCGTTGACGAAGTCGCCGAACTGCGCCTCCCACATGACGAGCGCGTCGGGACGGGCCAGCGAGTAGCCGTACTCGAAGCCCATGACCGCGTACTCGGACAGGAGGGAGTTGTAGACGTTGTACCGCGCCTGCTCCTCGGCGAGGTACATCAGCGGCGTGAACTCCTCGCCCGTCTCGCGGTCGATGAGGACCGCGTGGCGCTGGCCGAAGGTGCCCCGCTGGGAGTCCTGGCCGGACAGGCGGACGGGGGTGCCCTCCAGGAGGAGGGAGCCGACCGCGAGGGTCTCGCCCATGCCCCAGTCGATCGTGCCGTCCTCGACCATCGTCGCCCGGCGCTGCAGCTGAGGCAGCAGACGCGGGTGGACGTGGAACGAGTCCGGGATGTTGACCTGGGACTCGGCGATCCTCTTCACGACCTCCGCGGAGATCGAGGTGTTCACCGCGACCGGGAAGTCCGCCTGCGGGTCCGACACCGGGCCGGCGGCCGGCTGGGACGTGGCCTCGCGGACCTCCGTGAAGACCTTCTCCAGCTGGCCCTGGTAGTCCTGCAGGGCCTGCTCGGCCTCTTCCAGGGTGATGTCACCGCGACCGATCAGGGACTCGGTGTAGAGCTTGCGCACCGAGCGCTTCTTGTCGATCAGGTCGTACATCAGCGGCTGGGTGAAGGCCGGGTTGTCCGACTCGTTGTGACCGCGGCGGCGGTAGCAGATGAGGTCGATCACCACGTCCTTGTTGAACGCCTGGCGGAACTCGAAGGCCAGCCGCGCCACGCGGACCACGGCCTCCGGGTCGTCGCCGTTCACGTGGAAGATCGGAGCCTCGATCATGCGGGCCACGTCCGTCGCGTACATGGAGGAACGCGAGGACTCGGGGGCCGCGGTGAAGCCGACCTGGTTGTTGATGACGATGTGGACCGTGCCGCCGGTGCGGTAGCCGCGCAGCTGCGACATGTTCAGGGTCTCGGCCACCACGCCCTGGCCCGCGAAGGCCGCGTCGCCGTGGATCGCCACCGGCAGGACCGTGAAGTCCGTGCCGCCCTTGTTGATGATGTCCTGCTTGGCGCGGGCGATGCCCTCGATGACCGGGTCGACGGTCTCCAGGTGGGACGGGTTGGCGGCCAGCGAGACCGTGATCTGCTCACCGTCCAGGCCGGTGAAGGTGCCCTGGGCGCCCAGGTGGTACTTCACGTCGCCGGAGCCGTGCATCGACTTCGGGTCGAGGTTGCCCTCGAACTCGCGGAAGATCTGCGCGTACGACTTGCCGACGATGTTCGCCAGCACGTTCAGGCGGCCGCGGTGGGCCATGCCGATGACGACCTCGTCCAGGCGGGACTCGGCAGCGGAGTCGATGACCGCGTCGAGCAGCGGGATGACGGACTCGCCGCCCTCCAGCGAGAAGCGCTTCTGGCCGACGTACTTGGTCTGCAGGAAGGTCTCGAAGGCCTCCGCCGCGTTCAGGCGGCGCAGGATGCGCAGCTGCTCCTCGCGCTCCGGCTTGGAGTGGCCGCGCTCGACCCGGTCCTGGATCCACTTGCGCTGCTTGGGGTCCTGGATGTGCATGAACTCGATGCCGGTGGTGCGGCAGTACGAGTCGCGCAGCACGCCGAGGATGTCGCGCAGCTTCATCATCGACTTGCCGGCGAAGCCGCCGACGGCGAACTCGCGCTCCAGGTCCCACAGGGTGAGGCCGTGCTCGACGATGTCCAGGTCGGGGTGCTTGCGCTGGCGGTACTCCAGCGGGTCGGTGTCGGCCATGACGTGGCCGCGGACCCGGTAGGAGTGGATCAGCTCGAAGACGCGGGCGGCCTTGGTGACGTCGTCGTCGTGGCTGGCGTCGATGTCCTTGAGCCAGCGGACCGGCTCGTAGGGGATGCGCAGCGCCTCGAAGAGGTCGTCGTAGAAGCCGTTCTCGCCGAGCAGCAGGTTCGAGACCTGGCGCAGGAACTCGCCGGAGGCGGCGCCCTGGATGACGCGGTGGTCGTAGGTCGACGTGAGCGTCATGACCTTGGAGACACCGAGCTTGTTCAGGGTGTCCTGGCTGGTGCCCTGGAACTCGGCCGGGTAGTCCATGGAGCCGACGCCCATGATCACCGACTGGCCGGGCATCAGACGCGGCACGGAGTGGACGGTGCCGAGGCCGCCGGGGTTGGTCAGGGAGACCGTGACGCCGGTGAAGTCGTCCATGGTCAGCTTGCCCTCGCGGGCGCGGCGGACGATGTCCTCGTAGGCCTGCCAGAACTCGAAGAAGTTCAGCGTCTCGGCCTTCTTGATCGCCGCGACGACGAGCTGGCGGTCACCGTTCGGCTTGACCAGGTCGATGGCCAGGCCGAGGTTGACGTGCGGCGGCTTGATCAGGGTCGGCTTGCCGTCCTTGACGCCGTAGGCCCAGTTCATCGACGGCATGGCCTTGATGGCCTGCACCATCGCGTACCCGATGATGTGCGTGAAGGAGATCTTCCCGCCGCGGGCGCGCTTGAGGTGGTTGTTGATGACGATGCGGTTGTCGAACAGCAGCTTCACCGGGACGGCGCGGACCGAGGTGGCGGTCGGCATCTCCAGCGAGGCGTCCATGTTCTTCGCGACCGCGGCGGACGGGCCGCGCAGCGTGATCAGCTCCGGGCCGTCGACGGCCGCCGTCGCGGGGGCCGCGGCCTTCGCCTTCGGCTGAGCGGGCGCCTGTGCGGGCTGCGCCGGCTTGGCCGGGGCGGGCGCGGCCGTCGCCGCGGGGGCGGGAGCCGGAGCCGGCGCGGGGGCCGCGGCGGCCGGGGCCGCGGGGGCCGGCGCGGGCGCGGCCTGGGCCTGAGGAGCCTGCGGGGCCGTGGTGGTGGTCCCTGCGGCCCCCGCGGCCGCAGAACCCGCCGGAGCCGGGGTGGCAGGCGCTCCCGGCTTGTAATCGGCGAAGAAGTCCCACCAGGCACGGTCTACCGAATTCGGGTCCTGGAGGTACTGCTGATAGATCTCGTCGACGAGCCACTCGTTCGGACCGAACGCGGCAGCGGGGTTCTTCCCGGCTTGGTCGTCGGTCGTGGGGGCACCGCCCGGCCGGAGGCTGGGGGAGCTCGAGTTACTAGGGGACTGTGGCGACACGGCGGCAACCGCCCTCTTCCGCTTCACAAGGTGATGGACAGCGGGAATAAAGGCTACGCCCCCGAGACGGTGAAGGTCAGGTCGGGCCGGTTCATCGTCGTGTAAGTCACATCGAAAATCTTGTTTCAGGGCTTGAAATGGCGGGAAACAAGCGTGGTTCCGGATGTGTGTGAGGCGATGAGGGTGCGCCTGCTGGGGCCCGGTACGCAGGCGTTCCGGGCCTGTGCCTGATCACACGTGTCCAACTGCGCGGAGTCCGCGCGGACGCCAGTGGATCTTGCGGCTCCGGTTCGGACCCTACGTCAACCGGAGACGGAAGTCAGGCCCGGAAGAGTGACGATGATCCGACAGCCCCGCTCGGATTCGGCCACACCGATCCGGCCGCCGTGCAGATCCACGGCCCAGCGGGCGATCGCGAGCCCGAGCCCCGTACCGCCGTCGCTGCCCGGGCCGTGCGGGCGGGTCACCGAGCCGCGGTTGAACCGCTCGAACACGCGGTGCCACTCCGAGCGCGGAATGCCGGGGCCCTCGTCCAGGACCTCCAGCTCCAGCGACTCCGGCTGCGGCCCGCGCCGCGCCCGCACCGTCACCCGGCCGTGCGGCGGGCTGTGCTTGACCGCGTTGTCGATCAGGTTGGCGACGACCTGGTGGATGCGCTCGGGGTCCGCGTGCGCGGTCAGCTCCGGCGGGGAGACGTCGAGGTGCAGATGGACGTCGGTGCGGGTGTGGCTGCCGGAGCCGGAGGCGATGCCGGCGCGGGCCGAGGCGACCATGTTGGCCTCCTTCAGCACGCCGGAGAGGTACGGCCACACCTCGAACCGGCGCATCTTCAGCGGTACGACGCCGTTGTCGAGGCGGGAGAGGTCCAGCAGCGTCTCCACGAGCCGGCCGAGCCGCTCGGTCTGCTTCAGGGCCGTCCGCATGGTCTCCTGGTCGGCCTCGGTGACCCCGTCGACGATGTTCTCCAGCACCGCGCGCAGCCCGGCGATCGGGGTGCGCAGCTCGTGCGAGACGTTCGCCACCAGCTCCTTGCGCTGGCGGTCCTGGGCCTCCAGCTCGTCGGCCATGAGGTTGATCGTCTGGGCCAGGTCGCCGAGCTCGTCCCGGCGGCCGTCGCCCACCCGGCGGGTGTAGTCGCCCTGCGAGATCGACCGCGCCACCGTGTTCATCTCGTCCAGCGGCATGGTGAGCGAATGCGCCACGAACTGCGTTATCAGCAGTGTGGCGATCATCGAGAAGACCGTGATGAAGCGAAGCTCCGTCTTGGTGTGCACCGCGACGATCGACAGGCCGGTGGTGATCAGCACCGCGATGACGACCAGCGCACCCAGCTTGGTCTTGATCGAGAACGGGCGTACGCCGCCCCAGGGTTCGTCCCCGGGGCTCCTCCGTGCGGCCTGGCGCCCGTCGCTGCTCACGGTGTCGGCGTCTCCAGGGCGTAGCCCACGCCGTGCACGGTGCGGATCCGCTCGGCGCCGATCTTCCGCCGCAGCGCCTTGATGTGGCTGTCGACCGTGCGGGTGCCGGAGGCGTCCGCCCAGTCCCAGACCTCGGCCAGCAGCTGCTCCCGGGAGAGCACCGCGCGCGGGGTGTTCGCCAGGCACACCAGCAGGTCGAACTCGGTGGGCGTGAGGTGGACGTCCTCGGACTTCACCCGCACCCGGCGCTGCGCGTGGTCGATCTCCAGTTCGCCGAGCCGCAGGATGCCCGAGCGGGGCGTGGTGGCGGCGAGGGTCGCCCGCTCGACCCGGCGCAGCAGCACGTGCACGCGTGCCGCCAGCTCCCGCATCGAGAACGGCTTGGTCATGTAGTCGTCGGCGCCGACCCCGAGTCCGACCAGCATGTCCGTCTCGTCGTCCCGCGCGGTGAGCATCAGCACCGGCACCGGACGCTGGGCCTGCACGCGCCGGCAGACCTCCAGGCCGTCGAAGCCCGGCAGCATGATGTCGAGGATCAGCAGATCGGGCTGCCAGGCCTCGGCCGTGTCGACCGCGGCCGGCCCGTCGGCCGCGGTTTGCACGAGGAATCCCTCGGCGCGGAGCCGGGCCGCGATGGCGTCGACGATCGTGGGGTCGTCCTCCACGACCAGCACCCGGCGCTGTGTGCCCTGGGTGGCCGTCGCCGCCGCGCCGCTCTGGGAGGTGTGTGTCTGCTCCATCGCCCGCCCCTGCTTGTTGCTTTCCGGAACCCGTGGGGTGATCCCATGTCTGCGATTGACGCTTGAATGATCGGCGTCAGGGCAGCACATTACGGGGACTGACCGTACCGTCGCTATCCAGGGCGGACGCCGAGGTGCACGGCGTCCGGAACGCCCCGGGCAACGGGCACCTCTTCGGTACGCACCTTACGGAACCCGACATTCCGCAAGGTTCCTTCAAATTCCGGAGAGGGTTTCGCCGACCACACCGCGAGCACCCCGCCCGGCCTCAACACCCTTGCACACGCGGCCAGTCCGGCCGCCGAGTACAGCCCCTGGTTGTCCTCGGTGACGGTCCAGCCCGGACCGTTGTCGATGTCCAGGCACAGTGCGTCGAACCTGGTCGATGTCTCATTGACGTAACGAATCAGGTCCGCTGCGACGATGTCGGTGCGCGGGTCGGCGAGCGCGGCGGCGGACAGCCGCGCCAGCGGCCCGTCCCGGTGCCAGTCGACGACGGCGGGCTCCCGCTCCACCACGGTGATCCGGCCCCAGCGCGGATCCGCCGCCGCGTGGGCGAGCGAGAACCCCACGCCCAGGCCGCCGATCAGCACGTCGGGCCGCGGCCGGCCGTCCAGCGCGCGGTACGCGGCGTCGACCAGCAGCCGCTCCGAGCGGCCGTCGGACGTGTCCATCAGGAAGCAGCCGTTGGCGATGATCTGCAGCAGCGCTCCGTGTCTGCGCAGCACCACTTCGCCGTACGGGCCGTCGCGCCGGTCCAGCACCACGGGAGAGTCGTCCACGGCAGTCATGGCTCCATCCTGCTTGAACAAAGCTTTGCGCACACGGGAATTACCGATGACGGACGCCGTTGGCACCGGTGCGACGTACCCGTTGGAGGGACAACGCGGCGTGTCGCGGCGCGGACGGGACGCATCGGATGCGTAGGAGGTTGCTGTGAATCCGCTCTCGCGTGGCGTCGGTCATAGACAGCGGCCCGCTCAACGCTGAGTGTGGGGCGCGACGGAAGGAGCGCCTCACGGTGGAACGGATCGCGACGGGCCCTGTGACGGCCGTGTCCCCGCCCCTGGCGGGCCCGCCCCTTCCGGACGGCCCCGACGGCCTCGCCGTCGTCGCGGCCCCCGCGCTCGTGGACCTGCTGGACGGCATGCCGCGTCAGCGCGGCGCCGTGGAACCCGCTCCCGAGGCCACCCGGTGGGTGCCGCTGCCGTGGATACGGCCCTGGCTGCTGCTGCCGTCGCCCACCGGGACGCCGTTCACCTCCGCCTACGCGGCGGTCCTCGCCGTCACCTCGGTCTTCGTGGTGCTGGCCGACCCGGCCGTCGTCCACGCCCTCTACCAGGACTGCAGCACGGACGTGTCCCACCTGGTGCGCACGCCCGCGCTGGTGCTGCTGGCCAGCGGGCTGTGGATCGCGGGCGGGATCGTCTCGCCGTACGCGATCGCGTTCGTGCTGGTGCTCACCGCGCTGGAGCGGCGGATAGGCGGGGCCCGCGCGGCCTGCGTGTTCCTGGCCGGGCATGTCCTGGCCACCCTTGCGACCGAGGTCCCGGTGGGCCTCGCGGTCCTCTTCGGGTATCTCCCCACGACCTCGCTGCACCGCCTCGACTACGGCATCAGCTTCGGTGTCGCCGCCAGCATCGGCGCGCTCGCCGGCCTGCTCCGTCCCTGGCTGCGCTGGCCCCTGCTCATCGTGGTGGGCGGCGAACTGCTGAGCGACCTGGTCGCCTTCCAGGACCCCATGACCAACTGGGGCCACCTCATCGCCCTCTCGATCGGCGTCGCGGGCTGGCCGCTGGTGCGCCGGTGGCGGCACTGAGCCGGCCGCCCACCCCACCCCACCCCACCCCTTCCCGCCCGGTGTTTCCGCGCGCCCTCGGATGATCGCTCACAGCGAACACAAACCTGGGAACAATCCCCGCAGCCAGAACATTGAGTCGGCATAGCTCAAGTTGACTGCCGAAGGGGAGATCATGGCTGCTGAGTCCACGGCGTTCACGCTCGTCCTGCCCGTGCTGCCGCTCGACGACGAGGTCGTGCTGCCCGGCATGGTGGTTCCGCTGGACCTGAGCGACGCCGAGGTGCGGGCCGCGGTGGAGGCCGCCCAGGCCGCCGCCCGTTCCGCGCCCGGCAAGCCCAAGGTGCTGCTGGTGCCACGGGTCGACGGCACGTACGCGAAGACCGGTGTGCTCGGCACGGTCGAGCAGGTCGGCCGGCTGGCCGACGGCGACCCGGGGGCCCTGATCCGCGGTCGCGGCCGTGTGCGCATCGGCGCCGGCACCACCGGTCCGGGCGCCGCCCTGTGGGTCGAGGGCGCCCGCGTCGACGAGACCGTGCCCGACCCGCTGCCGGGCCACGCCGCCGAACTCGTCAAGGAGTACAAGGCGCTCGCCACCGCCTGGCTGAAGAAGCGCGGCGCCTGGCAGGTCGTGGACCGCGTCCAGGCCATCGACGACGTCTCCGCGCTCGCCGACAACTCCGGCTACTCGCCCTTCCTCACCATCGAGCAGAAGGTCGAACTGCTGGAGACCGCCGACCCGGTGGACCGCCTGAAGCGCGCCACGCAGCAGCTCCGCGACCACCTCGCCGAGCAGGACGTGGCCGAGACCATCGCCAAGGACGTCCAGGAGGGCGTCGACAAGCAGCAGCGCGAGTTCCTGCTGCGCCGTCAGCTGGAGGCCGTCCGCAAGGAGCTGCGCGAGCTGAACGGCGAGGAGGAGGGCGAGGAGTCCGACGACTACCGCGCCCGCGTGGAGGCCGCCGACCTGCCGGAGAAGGTCCGCGAGGCCGCCCTGAAGGAGGTCGACAAGCTGGAGCGGTCCTCCGACCAGTCCCCCGAGGGCTCCTGGATCCGCACCTGGCTGGACACCGTCCTGGAGATGCCGTGGAACGAACGGACCGAGGACGCGTACGACATCCAGGGCGCCCAGGCGGTCCTCGACGCCGAGCACGCGGGCCTCGAGGACGTCAAGGAGCGGATCACCGAGTACCTGGCCGTGCGCAAGCGGCGCGGCGAGCGGGGCCTCGGCGTCATCGGCGGGCGGCGCGGCGGAGCCGTGCTCGCGCTCGTCGGCCCGCCCGGCGTCGGCAAGACCAGCCTCGGCGAGTCCGTCGCGCACGCCATGGGCCGCAAGTTCGTCCGGGTCGCCCTCGGCGGCGTCCGGGACGAGGCCGAGATCCGCGGCCACCGCCGCACCTACGTCGGCGCGCTGCCCGGCCGGATCGTCCGCGCCGTCAAGGAGGCCGGGTCCATGAACCCGGTCGTGCTGCTCGACGAGATCGACAAGGTGGGCTCCGACTTCCGGGGCGACCCGGCCGCGGCCCTGCTGGAGGTCCTCGACCCCGCGCAGAACCACACCTTCCGGGACCACTACCTGGAGGTGGAGCTGGACCTGTCCGACGTCGTCTTCCTCGCCACCGCCAACGTCCTGGAAGCAATCCCCGAGGCCCTCGCCGACCGTATGGAGATTGTGCGACTGGACGGATACACCGAGGACGAGAAGGTCGTCATCGCCCGGGACCACCTGCTCCCGCGCCAGCTGGAGCGGGCCGGCCTCGCCAAGGACGAGGTGACCCTCGAGGAGGGCGCGCTGCGCCGGCTCGCCGGCGAGTACACGCGCGAGGCGGGCGTGCGCACCCTGGAGCGGTCCATCGCGCGGCTGCTGCGCAAGGTCGCGGCCCAGCACGAACTGGGCAGGCGGGAGCTGCCGTTCACCGTCCGGGACGAGGACCTGCGCGGCCTGGTCGGCCGGCCGCACCACGTGCCCGAGTCCGCCCAGGACCCGGCCGAGCGCCGTACGGCCGTCCCCGGTGTGGCCACCGGTCTCGCGGTCACCGGCGCGGGCGGCGACGTGCTCTTCGTCGAGGCGTCCCTCGCCGACCCGGAGACGGGCGGGGCGGGACTGACCCTGACCGGTCAGCTGGGCGACGTGATGAAGGAGTCCGCGCAGATCGCGCTGAGCTTCCTGCGCAGCCACGGCGCCGAACTGGAGCTGCCGGTGGCCGACTTGCGGGACCGGGGCGTGCACATCCACTTCCCGGCGGGCGCGGTCCCGAAGGACGGCCCGAGCGCGGGCATCACGATGACCACCGCGCTGGCCTCGCTGCTCTCCGGGCGCCTGGTCCGCACGGACGTGGCGATGACCGGCGAGGTCTCGCTGACCGGCCGGGTGCTGCCCATCGGCGGTGTGAAGCAGAAGCTGCTCGCCGCCCACCGCGCCGGGGTGACCACCGTGATCATCCCCAAGCGCAACGAGCCCGACCTGGACGACGTCCCGGCCGAGGTGCTGGACCGGCTCGACGTCCACACCGTGACCGACGTCCGCCAGGTCCTGGAACTGGCGCTCGCGCCCGCCACGAACGGCGCGGCGCCCGAGGTTCCCGTGGCGGCGTGACGGACGTCGCGGGAAGGGCGAGGCCCGGGTTCCGTGAGGGAGACCCGGGCCTTCGCCATGCGCCCCGAACGGAGCAGATCGATAGAATTCCTCCGTGAGCGGACAGGGGAGCCGGCCCTCCGCCCTGATCGGGACGGAGATCGCGGGCTACCGGGTGGAGCGCGAACTCGGCCGCGGCGGCATGGCCGTCGTCTACCGCGCCGCGGACCTGCGCCTCGGCCGGACGGTCGCCCTGAAGCTGCTCGCCCCCGAGTACACCCGCAACGAAGG
>NZ_JBSGDB010000211.1:0-14764 GCF_053602155.1 Streptomyces sp. NPDC004561 | reverse complement strand
GACTTGAAGTCACGATATGGGGGCGCGGCGGGCCATCAGGGTGTTCCCGGGCGGTGTCGGGAGGCCGGCACCGCCCGGATTGGCCATGCTGGGCGAGGAGGCACCCTTCCACGCGACAAGGAGCACGGTATGCCGACGGATCCGGTCGGACGATTCCTCGAGGCCCTGGACCCGGATCACCGGGAGACGGTCGGCGCCAAGCCGCGCGAGGAGCAGGAGCAGCTCGCGGCGGCCTGGGAGCGGGAACTGGAAGCGGACACCGAGCTCGACACCCTCGACGAGCTGTCCCCGCCGGCGGCAGAGGCCGAGGCGGCCCGCCGCGTCATGGACCGCACGACCGACTAGACCGAGGCGAGGTGGACTGCGCGGGCGGTTGGCCGGCCGAGGCGGACTGTGCGGGCGACTGGCTGGGCTGAGGCGGATGTGCGGCCGGTTGGCTGGGCTGAGGCGGGTAGTGCGGCCGGTTGGCCGGACGGGAAGGGGCGGGTCGTTCCCCTGGACGGCGGACGGGCCGGACAGGAGTGGACCGGGCCGCCCCCCCCGGACGGCGACCGGCCGGACCGGAGTGGACGTTCGGCTCGATGGCCCGCCGCCCTCATGAACTGTGCGGCTGGACAGCGGCCAGCCCGGACCGGTATGGACCGGGCCCCCGCCCCGATCCCCGCGGTCGGCGGTCGGCCGGTTCGGAGCAGACGTGCGGCTGGTTGGGCGCGCCGCGTTCATGGTGCGGCCGGACGGTTGGCCGGTCGGCCGGAAGGAAGCGGGTCGCGTGAGTGGACAGGCGGTCCGCGGCAGATCGCGCAAGTGGACGGGCCGGGCCGGAATGGACGGGGCCGCCGCCCCAACCCCCGGGTCGGTGATCTGCCGGCCCGGAGCAGACGTACGGCTGACACTTAGGCCCGCCGCGTTCATGAACCGTGCCGCCGGACGGTGGCCGGTCGGCCGCAAGGGAGCGGGTCGTACGAGCGGATGGCCGGACCGCCGTAGACCCTGCAAGCGGCCGGAACGGGCCGGAAAGGGCCGGGTCGTTCACCCGGACGGGGCAATCCTGGGGTCGAGTCGGGGGGCGGGCGCATGTCCGGCGTTCAGCCGGTGAGACATCGGGCATGGACGAACCGACATCGGGCGGCCCGCTGCCGGCCCCGCGCCGCCCGACCGTGCCCCACGTCGTGTTCACGGCGGACTTCGGCTCGACGGCCCAGTGGGTCGCGGGCCGCTCGTGGGCCTATCCGGGCGGCGGCCCGGTCAATCCGGACGACGACAAGCTGGACCACCTGGTGCCCGACGCCGATCACAGCCGCTCGGGGGTCTTCCGGGCCACCCGCCGGCCGGACGGCAGATGGAACACGGGCCTGCTGACCACCGAGGGCAGTCCGCAGGGGTTCATGGTCCGGCCGGGAGACGTGCTGGAGACCCGCGTACGGCTGCCCCGGGAGATCGGCGCCTGGCCGGCCGTCTGGACCTGGCGGGACGGCGACCAGGAGATCGACGTCTTCGAGTACCACCCCGACAACCCGGACCTGCTGGAACTCACCAACCATGTGCACGACGCGGGCCACGACCTCCACGACGACGCCGTCCGCCCCGGCGCCTGGGTGGACCTGCGCACCGAGTTCGGCCCCCGCTCCGTGGTCTGGTGGCTGAACGGCGCGCGCGTCTTCGCCGACGGCCGCGGCGTGGGGCGCGCCTGGCGGGCCCACCTCATCGTCAACCTCTCGGTGTGCGCGGGGCGTTACCACCCGCCGCCCGCACCCGGGACGACCGAGATGTCGTTCGAGGTGAGCAGTCTGGTCGTACGGCGTCCGTCCGCACACGGCGGACGGCCCGGCGAGGCGGCCACGGCAGTGGGCGGCGAACCGGTGACGTGACCCCGCCCCCGTGGAAACGGCCCGGCCCGGACGTGCCGGGCGCCTGCCGCGCCTGCCGTCGGCCCCCGGCCCCCGGACGGCCGTACTCCCGTGCCGGCCCCCGCGGCGCCCGACCCGGCCCGCCGACACACCCACGGCTCCGGGCGCGGGCGCCGACGCGCGGCCGCGCCCGCTGTCGCGCCTCGACGAGCCGGAGGACCCCCGCGCACTGGAGGACCCCGCGCATGGGAATGACCCGACGCGCGCTGCTGCTGGCGGCCGCCCTCACCGGCGCCGCGGCGCCGGGCGCCCGCGCGGCCCGCGATCCCTGCGACGCCCTGCGCCACCGCTGGCTCACCCTCGCCCTCGGCACGGGCTACGACCCCGGGGCCGAGCCCTACGCCTCCCGCCTCGCCCGACTCGGCTCCCAGGCGCGGGAGTTCGAGCACGGCATGGCCCCGGCGCCCGGCTCGCTCTGGCCCGGTCTCCCCTTCGACCCGCCGAGCGGGATCACCCTCAGCTACGGCCGGCTGTGGACCATGACCCAGGCCGCCGTTCAGCCCGCCACGGGCGTCACCGGCGACCCCGGCCTCCTCGAAGCCGTACTGCGGGGCCTCGACCACCTCTCCGCCACCGTCTACAACCCCTCCACCACCCGGCACGGCAACTGGTGGGAGTGGCAGATCGGCAGCCCACGGCTCCTCATGGACATCACGGCCGCCCTGTACGACCACCTCGGCGCCGGGCGCGTCGCGGCGGCCTGCGCGGCCGTCGACCACTTCGTGCCGGACGCGCTGCTCACCGGCTACTCCGGCACCTCCACCGGCGCCAACCGCGTCGACCTCTGTCGCTGTGTCGCCCTGCGCGGTGTCCTCGGCCGGGACGCCGGCCGTATCTCCCTCGCCCGGGACGCGCTCACGCCCGTCTTCCCGTACGTCACCCGGGGCGACGGCCTCCACGCCGACGGCTCCTTCGTCCAGCACACCTGGGTCGCCTACTCGGGGACGTACGGCCAGGTCCTGCTCGACGGACTCGGGCGGCTGTTCACCCTGCTCGCCGGGTCGCCGTGGGAGATCACCGACCCCGCCCGGCAGCACGTCCTGGACGGCGTCGAGCACGCCTTCGCGCCGTTCGTCCACGACGGGCTGGTGATGGACTGCGTCAACGGCCGGGCCATCAGCCGCGGTTGCCTGAGCGGCGACGACGCGCACCTCATGCGCGGCGACCACTACCAGGGGCAGGCCCTGATCGCCGCCATCGCCCTGCTCGCGGGCGCCGCGAGCGAGGCGGAGCGGGAGAGATGGCACGGGCTGGTGAAGGGATGGACCGAACGGGACACCGTGACACCCTTCCTGACGTCCGCTCAGCTCGACGTGGCCGACCTGGCGCGCCTGCACGCCGTCGCCGGCTCGTCCGTCCCCGCGGCCCCCGAACCCCTCGGGCACCGCCTCTTCCCGGCCATGGACCGCGCCGTGCACCGCGGCCCGCGCTTCACCGCCGCGCTGTCCATGGCCAGCGACCGCATCGCCCACTACGAGTGCGGCAACGGCGAGAACCCGCGCGGCTGGCACACCGGCTCCGGCATGCTCTCCTGGTGGCCCGTCGGCCGGGCCGATCAATACACCGACTGGTACTGGCCCACCGTCGACTGGTACCGGCTGCCCGGCACCACGGTGTCCACCAGACGGCTCGCCGACCGGGCGGGCGGCGAGTGGGGCGCCCCGAAGCCGGACGTGCGCTGGGTGGGCGGCACCACCGACGGCGAGCACGGGGCCGTGGGCCAGCACCTCAAGGGACTCGGCTCCACCCTGGAGGCCCGCAAGTCCTGGTTCTTCCTCCCCGACGCCGTGGTCTGCCTCGGCGCCGGCATCACCTGCGCCGACGGCGTCCCGGTCGAGACGGTCGTGGACAACCGCAACCTCGGCGAGGGCGGCACCCAGGCCTTCGCGCGCGGCCCGGGCTGGGCCCATCTGGAGGGCCACGGCGGCTGGCTCCTGCCCGGCGGCGGCACCCTGCGCACCCTTCGCGAGGACCGCACCGGCGCCTGGGCCGACATCAACACCGGCGGCACCACCGAACGGCGTACCCGGCGCTGGCAGACCCTCTGGCTCGACCACGGCACCGACCCGGCCGGCGCCGGGTACGTCTACGTCCTGCTGCCCGGGGCCTCGCGCGCCCGCACCGCCGCGCTCGCCGCCGACCGGGACTGGCTGCGCGTCCTCGCCAACGACACCGACTGCCAGGCCGTCTCGGTGCCCGGCGCGGGCGTCACGGCCGCCACCTTCTGGCGGGCCGGTACGGTGGGGGAGCTGACCGCCTCCGCGGCGGCGAGCGTGCTCCTGGTCCGCCGGGGCCGCACGGCCACCCTGTGCGTGAGCGAGCCGCCCCGCACGGGAGTGCCGCTGGAGATCGTCTGGGACCATCCCGTGCGCGGGGTGAACCGGGCCGGCGACGGCGTCGTGGTCCTGCCGGCGGACCGCCGTCTGAGGGTCCGTGTCACTCCAGGGATGGCATGTGCCACCCACGAATGTGTGGCGACTCTCAGGTAACGGCTTTGTGGCACCCCTACAACGCCGGTGCCCTCTGAGCAGTCGGAACGGCTGCACGCCGCCCTGGTTCTGTTCACTGGCACCAGGAAAACGGGCCGGAGACTGTACGGAGTCGACGGCTCGCTTTCCTTGGTGTCCTTCGTAAGGTCGCTACATGACCGTTTTGGAAGAGACGACGGGTGAGCCGGCCGGTGAGCCGACGGACGCGCGCGGACGGGTCGCCGAGCTGCACGAGATCCGTGCGCAGGCAGTGGCCGGCCCCAGCGAGAAGGCGACCGCGGCGCAGCACGCCAAGGGCAAGCTGACGGCCCGGGAGCGGATCGAGCTGCTCCTGGATTCGGGGTCCTTCCAGGAGGTCGAGCAGCTGCGCCGCCACCGGGCGACCGGCTTCGGCCTGGAGGCCAAGAAGCCGTACAGCGACGGTGTCATCACCGGCTGGGGCACGGTCGAGGGCCGTACGGTCTTCGTCTACGCGCACGACTTCCGGATCTTCGGCGGCGCGCTGGGCGAGGCCCACGCCACCAAGATCCACAAGATCATGGACATGGCCATCGCGGCCGGCGCGCCCCTGGTCTCCCTGAACGACGGCGCGGGCGCCCGTATCCAGGAGGGCGTCAGCGCCCTCGCCGGCTACGGCGGCATCTTCCAGCGCAACACCAAGGCCAGCGGTGTCATCCCGCAGATCAGCGTGATGCTCGGCCCGTGCGCGGGCGGCGCGGCCTACTCGCCGGCCCTCACGGACTTCGTGTTCATGGTCCGCGACACCTCGCAGATGTTCATCACCGGCCCGGACGTGGTCAAGGCGGTGACGGGCGAGGAGATCACCCAGAACGGGCTCGGCGGCGCCGACGTCCACGCGGAGACCTCCGGCGTCTGCCACTTCGCGTACGACGACGAGGAGACCTGCATCGCGGAGGTGCGCTACCTCCTGTCGATGCTCCCGCAGAACAACCGCGAGAACCCCCCGCGGGTGGACCCGTCCGACCCGGTGGACCGCCGCGGCGACGTCCTCCTGGACCTCGTGCCGGCCGACGGCAACCGGCCGTACGACATGGCCAAGGTCATCGAGGAGATCGTCGACGACGGCGAGTACCTGGAGGTCCACGAGCGCTGGGCCCGCAACATCATCTGCGCCCTCGCCCGGCTGGACGGTCAGGTCGTGGGCATCATCGCCAACCAGCCGCAGGTGCTGGCGGGCGTCCTGGACATCGAGGCGAGCGAAAAAGCTGCGCGCTTTGTCCAGATGTGTGACGCTTTCAATATCCCGATCGTCACCTTCCTGGACGTGCCGGGGTTCCTCCCCGGTGTCGACCAGGAGCACGGCGGGATCATTCGGCACGGCGCGAAGCTGCTGTACGCCTACTGCAACGCGACCGTGCCGAGGATCTCGCTGATCCTGCGCAAGGCGTACGGAGGTGCCTACATCGTCATGGACTCCCAGTCGATCGGCGCCGACCTCACCTACGCCTGGCCGACGAACGAGATCGCCGTGATGGGCGCGGAAGGTGCCGCGAACGTCATCTTCCGCCGCCAGATCGCCGAGGCGGAGGACCCCGAGGCCATGCGTCAGAAGATGGTCAAGGAGTACAAGGCCGAGCTGATGCACCCGTACTACGCGGCCGAGCGCGGCCTGGTCGACGACGTCATCGACCCGGCCGAGACCCGCGAGGTCCTGGTGAAGTCCCTGGCGATGCTGCAGAGCAAGCACGCCGACCTCCCGTCCCGGAAGCACGGCAACCCCCCGCAGTAACCGAGCGGACCCGCCGCGGCAACCCCGCGGACCTCTCTCTCACGGAGACTGACACCCATGAGCAACGCTGACATCCGCGTCGAGAAGGGCCACGCCGAGCCCGAGGAGGTCGCCGCCATCACGGCCGTCCTCCTGGCCCGTGCCGCCGCCCAGCCGGCGCCTTCGGTCCAGACCCACCGAGGCCGCGCGAAGGCCGGCTGGCGCCGCCTGGAGCGCGAGGGCGGATTCCGCGCCCCGAACAGCTGGCACGGCTAGTTCGCGCCGCTCCGCCGGTTGCACGAAGGGCCCCACCACCATGGAGGGGCCCTTCGTGCTGTCCGTGCCCGCCGCTCGCGCACGGCCGGCGGGCGCAAAAAAGAATCCCCGCGCCCCGGACGGGACGCGGGGGACTACGCGCGTGGCTACCGCAGGCGGGCCATGAGCGCGTGCTCCACGAGCGTGATGAGCGCCGACTTGGCGTCCGCGCGGTGGCGGGCGTCCGTCGTGATGATCGGGGTGTCGGGCCCGATCTGCAGCGCCTCGCGCACCTCGTCCGGGTTGTACGGCTGGTTGCCGTCGAAGCCGTTGAGGGCGATGACGAACGGCAGGCCGCTGTTCTCGAAGTAGTCGACCGCGGGGAAGCAGTCGGCGAGGCGGCGGGTGTCGACCAGGACGATCGCGCCGATGGCGCCGCGGACCAGGTCGTCCCACATGAACCAGAACCGGTCCTGGCCGGGCGTGCCGAACAGGTACAGGATCAGGTCCTGGTCGAGGGTGATACGGCCGAAGTCCATGGCCACCGTGGTGGTGGTCTTGTCCCCGGTGTGGGTGAGGTCGTCGATACCGGCTGAGGCGGACGTCATGACGGCCTCTGTGCGCAGCGGGTTGATCTCCGAGACGGCGCCCACGAACGTGGTCTTGCCCACGCCGAAGCCGCCCGCCACCACGATCTTCGCGGAGGTGGTGGAGCGGGAAGGACCGCCGCTAGAGCTTGCGAAGTCCACTGAGCACCCTTTCGAGCAGTGTCACGTCTGGCTGGCCACCGGCGTTCTCGTCGCCGCCGGGCTGATGGATGGCGACCAGGCCCGCCTCCGCCAAGTCGGCGACGAGGATCCTGGCGACGCCGAGGGGGATCGTCAGCAGGGCCGAGATCTCGGCCACCGACTTGATCTCCCGGCACAGGTTGCAGATCCGCTGATGCTCGGGCAGCTGGCCCTGCATCTGGTGCGGAGCAGCGGTGGTGTGCACCAGTGCCTCGATGGCGAGCTGGTAGCGCGGGCGGGTCCGGCCGCCGGTCATGGCGTACGGACGCACCAGGGGGTTGTTCGATGCGGTCGCGGGCGCCGGCTCGGGGCGGCGCTGCGGCTGCACCGGCTGGATGCGGGGGGCCGGCGGCTGGTCGTAGGGCGAGGGACCGGGGCCCTGCGGCGCGTACGGCTGCCGGTGACTTGGAGCGGAGGGGAAGTTGTACCGGTTCGCCGAACCGTCGTTCTGGCCCTGGGCAGGGCCGTACGACCAGTTACCCGAATGCGAACCGCCTGGGGGTGTTGCCACTTTCTCCTCCTCCGACTGTGCCGGGCACCCATCCGTGTGGAGCCGCGTCCCGAAACCTTACGGCCCCGGGACGCGAATACGCACCGTCCGATTACTAGTTGAGAAGGCTTCCCTGGAGCTCCGCACGGAGATCCGGGGTCAGGACCGTGCCCGCGCGGTCCACCAGAAGGGCCATCTCGTACCCGATGAGGCCGATGTCCGCCTCCGGATGGGCCAGAACCGCGAGGGACGACCCGTCGGAGATGGACATCAGGAAGAGGAATCCCCGCTCCATCTCCACAACCGTCTGGTTCACGCTGCCGCCCTCGAAGATGCGCGAGGCACCGGCGGTCAGCGAGGTCAGACCGGAGGCGACGGCCGCGAGCTGGTCGGCGCGGTCGCGGGGGAAGCCTTCGGACATCGCCAGAAGGAGTCCGTCGGCGGAGACCACCACCGTGTGGGACACCCCCGGGGTGTTGTCCACGAAGTTGGTGATCAACCAGTTCAGGTTCTGTGCCGCCTGGCTCATCGGGCTCACACTAACGCTCCTGGTTGTAGGTGCTGTCAGGACCGAAGCCCTGGCCGTTCGTTTCACTGCCTGCGCTGCGTCCGCGCTGGACGCCTCGACGCAGGTTGCTCAGCCTGCCCCGGACGTCCTCCGGGGCGCGGGAGACCTGGGGGCCTCCCTGGGGGGTGGTTTCCGCGGCGCCCTCGACCAGGTTGGCCTTGGGCACCCGCCGCGGCAGGCCCGAGGCCGTCACCCCGCCCGCCTTCGGCTTCCGGAGCTGGGAGGCCTGCTGCCACCGCTCGTCGTTCGCCGAACGCCAGGCGCTGTCGCCGTTGCTCCCCGGCGTGTTCCCCGGTGCGGGAGCCGGCGCTTCCTGCTGCACGCGCGCCGTGCCGTTCGCGCCACCGGCGCCCTGGGAACCGCTCGCGGCGGCACCGCGGCGGGGCAGCCCGGCGTCGGTCAGCTCGTGTGCGGCGGGGGAGGCCGTTCCCGGACGGTCGAAGCCTACGCGGTTCCGCTCATTCGCGTCAGTGGCCTGTGCGGATTCCGTTTCCGGAGCGTAATGGGCCGGGTAGCCGTTCTGGTAGCCGTTCTGCGGCTGCCAGTCGTCCTGGTACGACGGGCTCTGGGCGGGCTCCGCGTACGAGGGCTCCGGGTAACCGCCGTTGGGGGAGAAGCCGTCGTTCTGCGGCAGTTCGCCGCCCGGAGCGTAGTACTGCTCCTCGTACGACGCCGAGGGCGACTCGGAGTAGGTCTCCTGGTACGGCTCCTGGTACGCGGCCTGCGGCTGCTCCTCGTACGGCTGCCGGGGCTGCTCCGGGTAGCCGCCGGGCTGCCCGTCGAAGGCCGGGTTCGCGTAGGCGGCGGTCTCGGCGTTCTCGTGCTGCTCGGCGGGCTGGCCGTGGTTCTGGGCCTCCAGGGCGGCGCGGCGCCCCTCGCGCATCAGGGAGCGGCCGACCGGGTCCAGCCCGCGGATGTCGTCGGGGACCTCCGAGTACTGGCTGTCGTCGAAGCCGAGTTCGGCGGCCGTGCGCATCGGCTGCACGTGGTTGAAGCTCTCACCCTGGAACTGCTGCTCCGGGATGATCTGCGAGACGGTGAACTCCTCGCGGTCCAGCCGCGCCTCGCCGCCACCACCGTGCGTGATCGCGTCCGGCAGCATGACCAGGGAGGTCGTGCCGGCCTGCTCGCCGGAGGGGCGCAGCTGGACGCGGATGCCGTGCCGGTCGGACAGCCGGCCGACCACGAACAGGCCCATGCGCTGGGAGATCGCGGCGTCCACGGTCGGCGGGTTGGCCAGCTTGTGGTTGATGTCCGCGAAGTCCTCGGCGGTCAGGCCGATGCCCTTGTCGTGGATCTCGATCATGACGCGACCGTCGGGGAGACGGGTCGCGGTGACCCGGACCTTGGTCTGCGGGGAGGAGAACGTGGTCGCGTTCTCCAGCAGCTCGGCCAGCAGGTGCACGAGGTCGGTGACGGCACGGCCGTGGATCTCGGCCTCGGGAACGCCGGACAGCTCGATGCGCTCGTACTGCTCCACCTCGGAGGAGGCGGCGCGCAGGACGTCGACCAGCGGGACCGGCTGGTCCCAGCGGCGCCCGGGCTCCTCGCCGGCGAGGACCAGGAGGTTCTCGCCGTTGCGGCGCATACGCGTGGCCAGGTGGTCCAGCTTGAAGAGGTTCTCCAGCTGGTCCGGGTCGGCCTCGTTGTTCTCCAGGTCGGTGATCAGGGTCAGCTGGCCCTCGATCAGCGACTGGTTGCGGCGCGACAGGTTGGTGAAGATCGCGTTGATGTTGCCACGGAGCAGGGCCTGCTCGGAGGCGAGCCGGACCGCCTCGCGGTGGACCTGGTCGAAGGCGCGGGCGACCTCGCCGATCTCGTCCTTGCTGTGGATCGGGATCGGGGCGACCCGGGTGTCGACCCGGCCGGGGTCGGTGCGGGAGAGCTGGTCGACCAGCATCGGCAGCCGCTGCTCGGCGATGCCGAAGGCGGCGTTGCGCAGCTGGCGCATCGAGCGGCTCATCTGGCGGGCCACCAGGCCGGCCAGCAGGAACGCGGCGAGCAGGGCGATCACGACGACGGCGCCGGTGATGAACGCGGAGGTCTTGGCGTCGTCGGCGATGCCGGAGGCCTCGTTCACCGCCTTGTCGGCCATGTCCGACTCGATCTGGCGGTAGGCCTTGTACTTCAGCGTGTTGACCGCCCACCAGTTCTCGGCGGTGATGCCGTTGGCGCCGAGCTCCTCACGGGTGAGCGTGCTCGTGTCCTTCAGCGTGGCCAGCGCCGAGACCATGGTGTTCGGGTTGGACGGCGGCGGAACGAAAGTCGGCTGCGCCTGCTTGGCCTGCGCGGCGGCCGCGGCGGCGTCCGTCTTGATCTTCTTCTGCGCGTCGGCCAGCTTCTGCGCGTCGGCCTCGGTGCCACCGCCCAGGTACTCCTCCACGGCGATGCGCTCGAGGTAGGCGTACGAGGAGAGGGAGACCCGCTGGGTCGCGAGGTTCGGGGCGTCCGGACCGGGCTTGACCAGCAGGTGCATGCCGATGGACCGCTCCAGCGACAGCGCCGCCTTGGTCAGCGACATCGCGTAGACGGTACGGCCGTAGGAGGTGATGTTTCCGGTGCCCAGGCCCAGCTCGTTGGCGAACTCCATCAGCGGGTGGGAGACCCCGACGTAGCCCTCCTCCGTCTGCACGCCGGTCAGCTTGGAGGTGTACGCGGCCTGCCGCAGCTGCACCAGCTTCGGCTCGGCCTCGCGGAACAGCTTCAGCCGGCGCTGCACGCCCGACTTGCTCGGCATGTTCTGCGCCGCCTGGTCGAAGGCGTTGGCGGCGTCGTCCGTGGCCTTGCGGGCGTCGTCGACGGCCGCCTTGCTCTGGGCGTCCTTCTTGTTCAGCAGCAGCGGTTCCGCGGTGACGTCGCGCTCGTTCTCGAGGGCGTCGGCGTAGGACAGCGCGGCACGTACCAGGCGGGCGGTGCTCTCTGCGTCGCGGGCCTCCTGCCAGGTGTCGATGGAGCTCTTCACCTGGAACCCGCCCATGACGAGACCGACCGCCACGGGTATCAGCAGGATCGCGTTCAGCCTGGTGGGCACCCGCCAGTTCCGGGGAGAGAAGCGGCCGCCGCTCGGCGCGGGAGTGGCCGCCGGCTCCGCACCGGGCACGGGGGTGGGCGCCGCAGCGCGCGGCGGCGGGGTGAAGTTGCCCCGTGCCGACGGCTCGGGACCGTTCTTGCTTCGCCTCACTCGACCAACAACCTCTCGGCGGTCGGCACCTACGTCGTGCCGCAGTCTCTCAGAGCCCGGTTCGTCATCGACTCTGTACGTCATTGACCATTGGGCAGTTCAGGCATTCCAGCACGTGGACCAGCGCACTTCCAAACAGTGGAAACCTTGTGACGGCACCGTTGTAAGTCATAGATAAAACGGTCATAAAGAACGAGCCCCGCCAAAAGGCGGGGCTTTTGTGAGCACAGCGGCATCAGCCGACCGCGTCGCGTGGCGATACCGGGCGATTCCTCTGCCGAACTGTTATGAACACCGGAGCCGACCGTGTCAAAGGCCACAGTCGGCTCCGGTGTGCATACGGCAACTGCCGTACGGCCCGTCGTACTTGAGTGCTAGCGCAGCCGCGCCATGAGGGCGTGCTCCACCAGCGTGATCAGCGCACTCTTGGCGTCGGCGCGGTGACGGGCGTCGGTGGTGATGATCGGGGCGTCCGGCCCGATCTGCAGCGCCTCGCGCACCTCGTCGGGGGCGTAGGGCTGCTGCCCGTCGAAGCCGTTGAGGGCGATGACGAACGGCAGGCCGCTGTTCTCGAAGTAGTCGACCGCCGGGAAGCAGTCGGCCAGGCGGCGGGTGTCCACCAGCACCACCGCGCCGATGGCGCCGCGGACCAGGTCGTCCCACATGAACCAGAACCGGTCCTGGCCGGGCGTGCCGAACAGGTACAGGATCAGGTCCTGGTCGAGGGTGATACGGCCGAAGTCCATGGCCACCGTGGTGGTGGTCTTGTCCCCGGTGTGGGTGAGGTCGTCGATACCGGCTGAGGCGGACGTCATGACGGCCTCTGTGCGGAGCGGGTTGATCTCCGAGACGGCGCCCACGAACGTGGTCTTGCCCACGCCGAAGCCGCCCGCCACCACGATCTTCGCCGAGGTGGTGGCCCGGCCCGCGTCAGAGCTTGCGAAGTCCACTGAGCACCCTTTCGAGCAGCGTCACGTCCGGTGCGCCGCCGTTGTTCTCGTCGCCACCCGGCTGGTGGATGGCGACCAGGCCGGCCTCCGCGAGGTCGGCCACCAGGATCCGGGCCACTCCGAGCGGCATGGACAGCAGCGCGGAGACCTCCGCGACCGACTTGACCTCCCGGCACAGATGGCAGATGCGCTGGTGCTCCGGGAGCAGTCCCATGAGCGCTGCCGGGTCGGCCGTCGTACTGATCAGTGCCTCTATCGCGAGCTGATACCGCGGCCGGGTCCGGCCGCCGGTCATCGCGTACGGCCGTACCAGCGGCTGGTCGCCCTCGTCCCCGTACGGCTCCGCGTACGGATCATGATGGGCGGTGGGCGGGGTCATGAATCCTCCGGGCGGGACAGCAAGTCGGTCAGTCAAGCCGTCTGACGGGGCCGGTGGGGGGATTGTGGCGGCCGGACGGTGGTTTGGTGAGGTAGGTGGTGCCGGGGCCGGTCAGTGGAGCAGACTGCCTTGGAGTTCGGCGCGCAGGTCCGGGGTGAGGACCGCACCTGCGCGGTCGACGAGCAGTGCCATCTCGTAGCCGACGAGACCGATGTCGCACTCCGGGTGGGCCAGGACCGCGAGGGACGACCCGTCCGAGACCGACATCAGGAAGAGGAACCCGCGCTCCATCTCGACGACCGTCTGCGCCACGGTGCCGCCCTCGAAGATCCGGGACGCCCCGGCCGTCAGGGAGGTCAGACCGGACGCGACGGCCGCGAGCTGGTCGGCGCGGTCTCGCGGGAAACCTTCGGACATCGCCAGCAGAAGGCCGTCGGCGGAGACCACCACTGTGTGGGACACACCAGGGGTGTTGTCCACGAAGTTGGTGATCAACCAGTTCAGGTTCTGTGCCGCCTGGCTCATCGGACTCAACTAACGCTCCTGCTGGTGAGTGGGGCTCGGGAAGCTGCCGGTCTGGCCGCTGCCGGCCTGACGGCCCTGAGCGATGCCCCGACGGAGATTGGTCAGCCGTCCGCGTACGTCGTCAGGCGCACGCGAGACCTGCGGACCGGCTTGGTGCTGTTGCTGCTGCGCCGTGCCCGGTACGAGGTTCGCCCGGGGGACGCGGCGCGGCAGGCCGGAGGTGGTGACCCCGCCCGCGGCGGGCTGCCGGACTCGCTCGGCCTGCCGGACGAGTTCGTCGTTCGGCGAGGTGCGCCACGAGCCGGTGGTGGAGGCGGCACGCTGCGGAGCCTGCGGTTGCGGCTGCTGCGTGGCGGGCCGGTTCTCCTGCTGCTGCTGTCCGGCGCCGTGGAACCAGTTGGTCTCCAGCGTGTCGTACAGCGGGGTACGTCCGTCACCCGGGCCGCTGGCCGGCGGCAGCGCCTCCGGCTCCTGGCGGACCGGACGCTGAGGCGCCGGCTGGCGCGGGGCGCCGAACTCGTCACGGCCGGCCGGCTGCTGGCGCTCGAACTGACCGGTGTGCGCCGGGTTCTGGCGGCCGGGCAGGGCGTGCTGGCCCGTGGAGTTGTCGTTGAAGCCCGTGTCGTACGCCTGCGGAGCCGCGAACTGGCCGGAGTTCCGGGCGCCGTCGTCCTGCCGTCCCGGCGCCTGCGTGCCGAACACGTCGGAGCGGACGTACGGCCCGGTGTCCTGCTGGCCGCCGGAACGGTCGTACCCGCCCGGCAGCTGCGCCGCGTCGGGACCGGCGAACTGCCCGGTCTGGCGCGGGTTCTCGGGCTGTGCGTACTGGCCGGTCTGCTGCGCCGCGTCGGGACGCGGGTACTGGCCGGTCTGCTGGGCGACGTCGGGGCGGGCGAACTGGCCCGTGTTCTGCGGGCCGTTGGCCTGGTTCAGCTCCGGGCGCGGGAACTCGCCCGTGGCGGCCGGGCCGTGAGCGTCGATCCGGGGCATCTCGGCGGTCGAGCCCGGGCCCTGCCGGTCGTCCACCCGCGGCATGCGGGCGGTCCCCGACGGGTCCTGCTCGTCGTGGCCGCGCGGGGCGTCCAGCGAGGCACGCGACAGCGGGGCCTGGTTGGCGCTCCAGCCCGAGACGCGCTGCTGCTGGTCGCCGCCGGGCAGTTCGGCCCGCGGACCGCCGCGCGGCGGCAGCTGGGGCTGGCGGCCCTGGTCGGCGGGGCCGGCGGGGCGCTGCGCGGCACGGCCGCCGAAGGCGTCCTGCTGCTGCCCGCCCTGGTTCGAGGCCCCCAGACCCTGCGGTGAGGCCGGCGCCTGCGAGCCGAAGCCGGCCGCGGGGCGCTGCGGGGCACCGGGACCGCCCTGCGGCCCACGCGCGCCACCCGGACGGCCGCCCTGGCCCGCGCCGGGCAGTGCTGCCCGGGGACCCTGGCCGGAGCCGACCTGGCCGCGCAACGCCCACTTCGTCTTCTTCAACAACAAGCAGACCCCGGACAACTCCATCGTCCA
>NZ_JBSGDB010000210.1:0-14853 GCF_053602155.1 Streptomyces sp. NPDC004561 | reverse complement strand
GTCGACCGCGATGGTGTTGAACTCGCGCGGGATGCCGCCCGCCTCCCTGATCGCCCCGCGCCCGGCGCGGCCCCCGAGACGGACGCCCACGGCCCTGCCGAGGCCTCTGAGCGCCCCGCTGACGCCCCGGCGGGCCACGAGGAGCCCCCGCACCCGCCGGCCGCGACAACGGCCGCCACGGCCGGCCCGGAGACACCCGAGGCCCCGTCAGGCACAGCGGCCCCCACGGAAGCGGCTGCCGTCGCCGCACCGGAGCACGACTTCGCCGCGGCCGCGGCGGACGACACGCCCGAAGACCCGGCGCCCGCGCAGGCGCTCGCCCCCGCCGGCGCCGACGAGCCCGACGCCGCGCCCCTCGCGCCGCACGACGACCACCCCCTGGCCTCCTACGTCCTGCGCGTCAACAGCACCGACCGGCCCGTCACCGACGCCTGGGTCGGCGAGTCGCTGCTGTACGTGCTGCGTGAGCGGCTCGGCCTCGCGGGCGCCAAGGACGGCTGCTCGCAGGGCGAGTGCGGCGCCTGCAACGTGCAGGTCGACGGGCGCCTGGTGGCCTCCTGCCTGGTCCCGGCGGTCACCGCGGCCGGCAGCGAGGTGCGCACCGTCGAGGGCCTGGCCGCCGACGGGCGGCCCTCCGACGTCCAGCGGGCGCTCGCCCGGTGCGGCGCCGTGCAGTGCGGCTTCTGCGTGCCCGGCATGGCGATGACCGTGCACGACCTGCTGGAGGGCAACCCCGCGCCGACCGAGCTGGAGACCCGGCAGGCCCTGTGCGGCAACCTGTGCCGCTGCTCCGGCTACCGGGGCGTCCTGGAAGCCGTGCGGGAGGTCGTCGCCGAACGCGAGGCCTCGCACGCCGGCGGCTCCGAGGGCGACGCGGACGAGGCACGCATCCCGCACCAGGCGGGCCCCGGCTCCGGCGGCGTCCACCCGTCGGCGTTCGAGGCGCCGGGCGCGTTCGCCCCGCCCTCGTCCGCCCCCAGCGGCTACGGCGAGGCGCCGGATCCGTACGGCCCGCCCGACCCCTACGGCGCCCCGGGCCCGCACGACCAGGACTACGGCCAGGACGGAGGCCAGGCGTGAGCAACGAAGCCGCCACCGCCACCACCGCGGAACCCGCCCCCGCGGCCGACCCCGATCCGGTGCTGCACGGCCTCGGCGCCTCCCTGCCGCACGCCGACGCCCGCGCCAAGACCGAGGGCACCTTCCCCTACGCGGCCGACCTGTGGGCCGAGGGCCTGCTGTGGGCGGCCGTACTGCGCTCCCCGCACGCGCACGCGCGCATCGTGTCCATCGACACCACCCACGCGCGCGAGATGCCCGGCGTCCGCGCCGTCATCACCCACGAGGACGTGCCCGGCACCCCGCGCCACGGCCGGGGCGCCCCCGACCGCCCGGTGTTCGCCTCCGAGGTCGTACGCCACCACGGCGAGCCCATCGCGGCCGTCGCCGCCGACCACCCCGACACCGCGCGGATGGCCGCGGCCGCCGTCATCGTCGAGTACGAGGTGCTCGACCCCGTGACCGACCCGGAGCAGGCCTTCGAGGCGGAACCCCTGCACCCCGACGGCAACCTGATCCGGCACATCCCGCTGCGCCACGGCGACCCGGAGGCGGCCGCCGAGATCGTCGTCGAGGGCCTGTACCGCATAGGGCGCCAGGACCCGGCCCCGATCGGCGCCGAGGCCGGCCTCGCCGTGCCGCGCCCCGACGGCGGCGTGGAGCTGTACCTCGCCTCCACCGACCCGCACCACGACCGCAACACGGCCGCAGCCTGCTACGGCCTGTCCCCTGATCGGGTGAAGATCGTCGTCACCGGGGTGCCCGGTGCCACCGCCGACCGCGAGGACCAGGGCTTCCAGCTGCCGCTCGGCCTGCTCGCGCTCAGGACCGGCTGCCCGGTGAAGCTCACCGCGACCCGCGAGGAGTCCTTCCTCGGCCACGCCCACCGGCACCCCACCCTCCTGCGCTACCGCCACCACGCGGACGCCGAGGGCAGGCTGGTCAAGGTCGAGGCGCAGATCCTGCTCGACGCGGGCGCCTACGCCGACACCTCCGCCGAGGCGCTGGCCGCCGCCGTCTCCTTCGCGTGCGGCCCGTACGTCGTCCCGAACGCCTTCATCGAGGGCTGGGCCGTGCGCACCAACAACCCGCCCTCCGGCCATGTGCGCGGCGAGGGCGCCATGCAGGTGTGCGCCGCCTACGAGGCGCAGATGGACAAGCTGGCCAAGAAGCTCGGCCTCGAACCGGCCGAGCTGCGCCTGCGCAACGTCCTCGCCACCGGCGATGTCCTCCCGATCGGCCAGACGGTGACCTGCCCGGCGCCGGTCGCCGAACTCCTCCAGGCGGTACGGGACTGCCCGCTGCCCGCGCTGCCCAAGGACACGCCCGAGGACGAGTGGCTGCTGCCCGGCGGCCCCGAGGGCGCCGGCGAACCGGGCGCGGTGCGCCGGGGCGTCGGCTACGGTCTGGGCATGGTGCACATGCTCGGCGCCGAGGGCGCCGACGAGGTGTCCACGGCGACGGTCAAGGTCCACGACGGAATCGCGACCGTGCTCTGCGCGGCCGTGGAGACCGGCCAGGGCTTCACCACCCTCGCCCGCCAGATCGTCCAGGAGACCCTCGGCATCGAGCAGGTCCACGTCGTCCCGGTCGACACCGACCAGCCGCCGGCCGGCGCGGGCTGCCGGGGCCGGCACACCTGGGTGTCGGGCGGCGCGGTGGAACGCGCGGCCAAGATGGTCCGCACCCAGCTCCTGCAGCCGCTCGCGCACAAGTTCGGCATGTCGACGGAGCTGCTGCAGATCACCGACGGCAAGATCACGTCGTACGACGGTGTGCTGTCGACCACCGTCACCGAGGCGATGGACGGCAAGGAGCTGTGGGCCACCGCCCAGTGCCGCCCGCACCCCACCGAGCCCCTGGACGCCACCGGCCAGGGCGACGCCTTCGTGGGCCTGGCGTTCTGCGCGATCCGCGCCGTCGTGGACGTGGACATCGAGCTGGGCTCGGTCCGCGTCGTGGAACTGTCGGTAGCCCAGGACGTCGGCCGGATCCTGAACCCCGCACAGCTGGCGGCCCGCATCGAGGCGGGCGTCACCCAGGGCGTCGGCATCGCCCTCACGGAGAACCTCCGCACCCCCCGCGGTCTGATCCGCCACCCCGACCTGACCGGCTACGCCCTCCCGACCGCCCTGGACGCGCCGGACATCCGGATCGTCAAGCTGGTCGAGGAGCGGGACGTGGTCGCCCCCTTCGGCGCCAAGTCGGTCAGCGCGGCCCCGGTCGTGACGGCGCCCGCCGCGATCGCCTCCGCCGTCCGCGCCGCCACCGGCCGGCCGGTCAACCGCCTCCCGATCCGCCCCCAGGCCGCGGTGGTGACGGACCGGTGAGCACGCCCTCCGACGAGCTGCGCTACGAAGCACCGCCCGGCGTCGGCAAGTTGTCCCTGTGGATCCTGCTGTTCCTGGTCGCGGCCCTCGCCGTGGTGCTGGGCGGCGTCTACTTCACCTGACGGCGCGGATCCCCGCGGGCGCGCAACGGTCCCGGGCCGCCTGACGTCCTTTTCCGCGAGGGGCGTTGTCAGTGGGGCGGCGTAGTGTGCTGAGCAGTGGGGGCACCTGCCCGAGGACGCCGCACGAACACGTCCGTTCCGCACACAGTCACGTACGGGGAAGATCGCGGGGGAGCGATGAGTACGACCGACGCCGGGACTCCGGCGATCACACTGACCGAGGCCGAGCTGGACCGCCATGTCACGCACGCGCCGACGCGCGGCCTGCTCACGGGCGCCGGCCTGCCCGCTCGCACCGACGTGCTGACGTTCTCGCCCCTGCGCGCCCACGGCCTGCGCACCCTCGCCGACGCCGCCGACGGACCCTTCCACCTGGCGGAGGAGCTGCGCGGCCGCCTGGTGATCGGCGAACTCCTCAACCCGGCCGGCATGGAGCGCGAGTCGATCCTGCTCGACGGCGGCACCGGCGAGGTGACGACCGCCTATCTCTTCGACCCGTCCGAGCCGCGCCCCTTCGCGCCCTCCCTGGCCACCCTGCTGCGCTTCGCCGCGGTCACCGAGGAACTCGCCGGCCTGCGCGGCCGTTTCGCCTCCCTCGCGGGCCAGTACGGCCCGAGGACGGCCGCCGAGGCCTCGCGCCGCCTCCTCGCGCTGTTCGAGGAGGGCACGGACGGCGAGGTGCCCCCGTACTGGAAGGCGGCGGCCCTGATCCGCCCGCTCGCCCTCGCCGCGGGCCCGGGCACGGCGTCCGGCCTCACCCTGGACGTCCCCGCCCGCGTCCTGGACCAGGAGTTCGGGCACGGCCGGGTGGCCCGCTTCGAGGAGGTCGACTTCCCCGCCACGCTCACCCACGAGCCGACCCGCCGCTTCCTGCGCGAGACGGGGCTGCCGGAGGACGCGGTCCTCTTCCACGCCGACACGGACGTCCCGCTGCCGACCCTCCGCGAGTACTTCGCCGAGGAGCGCGGCGACTACCCGACGTCCGAACTCCCGGCCCACCGCGACCACCTGATCCGGCTCGGATACCTGGTGGAGGACAACAGCCTGGTCGTCGACGGCAGAACGGGCGCGGTGCTGACCTTCAGCGAGCCGGAGGCGACCCTCTACCCCCTCAACACCGACGTCTCCACGCTCGCCTTCACCCTCTGGCTGCTCCACCACGAGCGCACCATCGACGAGCACCTCGCCCACGAACTGACCACGGCCGCCTACGACCAGCTCGCCGCGGCCATGCTCCACACCCTGGCGACCGTCGACCCCACCGCCACCCTGCCCGACACGCCCTGGCACTACTGGACGGAACTCTTCCAGGACGAGGCGGGCGGAGTCCTCTGACAGAGGCCGTGGCGGGAATCGAACCCGCGTAACCCGCTTTGCAGGCGAGTCCCTGAACCACTCGGGCACACGGCCGTGTTCGGATCTCTGCTCACGGCCGTGGCGGGAATCGGACCCGCGTGACTCCCCGCGAGCGGAGCTCGCTGATGGATGCAGCGCAGGCGAGTCCCTGAACCACTCGGGCACACGGCCGTGTTGACGGGTTCGACCGTAGGGCGGGGCGGTGGGGGTGCTCAAGGGGCGGGGCGGGGCTGCAACGGGACTGCCATGCGGCGTTCACGAAAGGCGCGGCGTACGACCAAGGTCGTAGGACGGATGGGACCACCGACAGGGGTGAAACTCGGTTGTGGGCCTTACTCTGTCGGGCATGAGCGCCCTTGAATCCCGTGACACCCCTGTCGTGGAGCACACCGCCGAGCCGGACGGCGGTGTGCTGGGCCGGGCGTACCGGGCGCTCAGCGTCGGGATCGTCTCCGTCATCCTGCTGATCGCCTTCGAGGCGACCGCCGTCGGCACCGCGATGCCCGTCGCGGCACGGGACCTGAACGGCGTGGCGCTGTACGCGTTCGGGTTCTCCGGCTTCTTCACCACCAGCCTCTTCGGCATGGTGCTCGCCGGTCAGTGGGCCGACCGGCGCGGCCCGCTCGGCGCGCTGACGACGGGCATCGCGGCCTTCGCGGCGGGCCTGGTGATCGCCGGGACCGCCCGGGTGATGTGGGTGTTCATCCTCGGCCGGGCCGTGCAGGGCCTCGGCGGCGGGCTGGTCATCGTCGCGCTGTACGTGGTCGTCGGGCGCGCCTACCCGGAGCGGCTGCGGCCCGCGATCATGGCGGGCTTCGCGGCCGCCTGGGTCGTACCGTCCGTCGTCGGCCCGCTCGCCGCCGGCGCCGTCACCGAACACCTCGGCTGGCGCTGGGTGTTCCTCGGCATCCCGGTCCTCGTCGTGTTCCCGCTGGTCCTCGCCCTGCCGCAGATACGGCGCAGGGCGTCCGGACCGGTGGCCGGGGAGCCGGGCGCGGGCTCGGCCTCCCTCGACCGACGGCGCATCCGGCTCGCCCTCGGCATCTCCCTCGGCGCCGGCCTCCTCCAGTACGCCGCGCAGGACCTGCGGCCGCTCTCCCTCCTGCCCGGGCTGGCCGGCGCCGCCCTGCTGGTGCCCGCCGTCCTCGGCCTGCTTCCGCGCGGCACCTACCGGGCCGCCCGGGGCCTGCCGTCCGTCGTGCTGCTGCGCGGGCTGTCCGCCGGGTCCTTCGTCTCCGCCGAGTCCTTCGTGCCGCTGATGCTCGTCACGCAGCGTGGGCTGTCGCCGACGCTCGCCGGGTTCTCGCTGGCGGCGGGCGGCGGCACCTGGGCACTGGGCTCGTGGGTGCAGTCCCGGCCGCGGCTGGCGCCGTACCGGGAGCGGCTGATGAGCCTCGGGATGGTGCTGGCCGCCGCCGCGATCGCCACCGCGCCGAGCGTGCTCGTGCCCTCCGTGCCGGTCTGGACCGTGGCCGTCGCCTGGGGCTTCGGCTGCTTCGGCATGGGCCTGGTGATCTCCTCCACCAGCGTGCTCCTGCTCCGTCTGTCCGCCCCCGCGGAGGCCGGCGCCAACTCCGCCGCCCTGCAGATCTCCGACGGCCTCTCCAACGCCGTCCTCCTCGCCGCGACCGGCGCCGCCTTCGCGGCCCTGGGCGGCGGCAGCACGGCGACCCCGACGGCCGACGGCACCCACCCCGCCGCCTTCGCCGCCGTCTTCCTGCCGATGGCCGGGGTGGCGCTGGCGGGCGCGTGGGTGACGACGCGACTGCGGGAGCGGTGAACCCTCTTGCTCCCGGGCGGGCCGCGAACCCTTGCTCCTGGGCGGGCCGCGAAACAGTCCCGGGTGGGCGGTGCACCTGTCCGGGGTGGGCGGTGCACCGGTCCTGGGCGCGTGGTGAACCGGTCCCAGGCGGGTGAACCGATCCCGGCCGGGCCGTAAATCTCGCGTGGGCCGCAGCCCGGTCCCGGGCAGACCGCGAACCCGTTCCGGGCGGGCCGCACCCCGGACCCGGGCAGACCGCGAACCCATTCCGGGCGGGCCGCGAACCCGTTCCGGGCGGGCCGCACCCCGGACCCGGACCCGGTCCCGGGCAGACCGCCGACCCGTCCCAGGCGGCCCGCATACCGGTCACCGAACCCCTCACCGCCGGGCCCAAAATCCCTGGCCCGCCCCCGGCCGCGAGGCCTAGGTTGCGGGTATGCGATCGCTGACCGTGCTCCTCGATCCGGACACCCACCAGGACCTCGTCGACCTCGCCGACGCCCAGGGGCGTACGCCGGAGCAGGTGCTGGAGGAGGCCGTACGGCGGTATCTGCGCGCGGAGGAGCTCGGCGTGCGGCGGACCGCCGAGCGGCTCGCGCAGGCCCACGCCGACCTGCTGCGCAGGCTCGGCGAATGAGCGCGGCCCGCCGGCACCTCACGGTCGCCGATGTCACCGCCCTCGCCACGCTCGCCTTCGGGGGCCGGGCGCCCGAGGCACGTGAACCGGGGCTGCTGGCCTCCGCCGTGCACCGGCCGCGGGCCCGGATGTTCGGCACGGCCGCGTACGAGGACCTGCACGAGCAGGCCGCGGCCCTGCTGCACGCCCTCGCCGCGAACCATCCGCTCGTCGACGGCAACAAGCGCACCGCCTGGCTGGCGACGGCCACCTTCCTCGCGCTCAACGGGGGCCGATCTGGCCGGCGTCGACCAGGACACGGCGTACGACCTGGTCATCGACGTGGCGTCGGGAAGTGAGAGCGACGTGACGGTGATAGCGGGGCGGCTGCGGCGGCTGTGACGTGAGTCCCACCCGCGGGCGACCCGGCCTTGTTCGGGGCCTCGGGGGAAGACGGCGCCGGTAGGGTGGCCCGGTTGTCATACGTAGCCGCCCACCCGTCACCCACCACCGTCCCGACCGACGCGCTGCGCGCGGCCCCTCGTTCCGACCCGACCCACGGAGACCGTGACTACCACCGCCGCTTCCTCCGCGCACTCTCACCACCTTTCCCCCGCCTTCCCGGGCCGCGCGCCCTGGGGCACCGCCAGCAAGCTGCGTGCGTGGCAGCAGGGGGCGATGGAGAAGTACATCCAGGAGCAGCCGCGTGACTTCCTCGCCGTCGCCACGCCCGGCGCCGGCAAGACCACCTTCGCGCTGACGCTCGCCTCATGGCTGCTGCACCACCACGTGGTGCAGCAGGTGACCGTGGTCGCGCCGACCGAGCACCTGAAGAAGCAGTGGTCCGAGGCCGCGGCGCGCGTAGGCATCAAGCTGGACCCTGAGTACAGCGCGGGTCCGCTCGGCAGGGAGTACGACGGGGTCGCCGTCACCTACGCCGGTGTCGGCGTACGGCCCATGCTGCACCGCAACCGGGTGGAGCAGCGCAAGACGCTCGTGATCCTGGACGAGATCCATCACGCCGGCGACTCCAAGTCCTGGGGCGAGGCCTGTCTGGAGGCCTTCGAGCCGGCGACCCGGCGGCTCGCGCTGACCGGTACGCCGTTCCGGTCCGACACCAACCCCATCCCCTTCGTGACGTACGAGGAGGGGACGGACGGCATCCGGCGGTCCGCGGCGGACTACACCTACGGGTACGGCAACGCCCTCGCCGACCACGTCGTCCGGCCGGTCATCTTCCTCTCCTACAGCGGCAACATGCGCTGGCGGACCAAGGCCGGCGACGAGATCGCGGCCAGGCTCGGCGAGCCCATGACCAAGGACGCGGTCAGCCAGGCCTGGCGCACCGCGCTGGACCCGCGCGGCGACTGGATGCCCAGCGTGCTGCGCGCCGCCGACCAGCGCCTGACCGAGGTCAGGAAGGCCATCCCGGACGCCGGCGCCCTCGTCATCGCCTCCGACCAGGACTCCGCCCGCGCCTACGCCAAGCTCATCCGTGAGATCACGGGTACGAAGGCCACGCTCGTGCTGTCCGACGACGCCGGCGCCTCGAACAGGATCGACGAGTTCAGCGAGAGCAACGACCGGTGGATGGTCGCGGTCCGGATGGTGTCCGAGGGCGTCGACGTGCCGCGGCTCGCGGTCGGCGTCTACGCCACGACCATCTCGACCCCGCTGTTCTTCGCGCAGGCGGTCGGGCGTTTCGTACGGTCCCGACGGCGCGGCGAGACCGCGTCCGTGTTCCTGCCGACCGTGCCCGACCTGCTGACCTTCGCCAACGAGATGGAGAAGGAACGGGACCACGCCCTCGACAAGCCGAAGAAGGAGGGCGAGGAGGACCCGTACGCCGAATCCGAGAAGGAGATGGAGGAGGCGAACATGGAGCAGGACGAGGACACCGGCGAGCAGGACATGCTGCCCTTCGAGGCGCTGGAGTCCGACGCCGTCTTCGACCGGGTCCTCTACGACGGCGCCGAGTTCGGCATGCAGGCGCACCCGGGCAGCGAGGAGGAGCAGGACTACCTCGGCATCCCCGGCCTCCTGGAGCCCGAGCAGGTCCAGATGCTGCTGCAGAAGCGGCAGGCCCGGCAGATCGCGCACAGCCGCAAGAAGCCGGACAGCGAGGCCGACCTGCTGGAGCTGCCGGCGGAGCGGCGGCCGGTCGTCTCGCACAAGGAGATGATGGAGCTGCGCAAGCAGCTCAACACGATGGTGAGCGCCTACGTCCACCAGAGCGGCAAGCCGCACGGGGTGATCCACACCGAGCTGCGCCGGGTCTGCGGCGGGCCGCCGAGCGCGGAGGCCACGGCGGGACAACTGCGGCAGCGCATCGCGAAGGTGCAGGAATGGGCCACCCGGATGCGGTGAGGGCCCGCCGTTCGCGGTGAGGGTCCCTGCGCGGCGACGGGCTGACCAGGCTCGGCTCGGCGCGGCACGCGTATGCGGACGAATGCTGGCAGTCCGTCTCGGCCATTGACCGGATTCTGGACGGAGACTTCCGCTCAGCGAACCGGCTTCGCTACTGTCCCGCTACGCATACGCCCCGTGGCAGCGCCGCCGCGGAGCGCAGCCGTGAAGCGACATGGCCCGGTACCGCCGGGCCGTCCTGCCGATCGGCGGCCTCTGACCGCGTCGCCGACGGGACTCGACGACGCATACGCAGCTCAGGGGTCGCCGACCTCACCGCCGAAGGAGTGGGCGTCGTGACCGCGGAGACCTCTCAGACGCTCGACCGGGGACTGCGCGTCCTCAAACTGCTGGCCGACACCGACCACGGGCTGACCGTCACCGAGTTGTCCCACAAACTGGGCGTGAACCGGACCGTTGTGTACCGGTTGCTCGCCACGCTGGAACAGCACGCGCTCGTACGGCGTGACCTCGGCGGCCGTGCCCGGGTCGGGCTCGGGGTGCTGCGGCTCGGGCGCCAGGTGCATCCGCTGGTCCGGGAGGCCGCGCTGCCCGCGCTGCGGTCGCTGGCCGAGGACATAGGGGCGACGGCCCATCTGACCCTGGTCGACGGCACGGAGGCCCTGGCCGTGGCCGTGGTCGAGCCGACGTGGACCGACTACCACGTGGCCTACCGGGCGGGGTTCCGGCATCCGCTGGACCGGGGCGCGGCGGGCCGGGCGATCCTCGCGGCCCGGCAGCCGCACTCGGCCGACCCCGGGTACACGCTGACGCACGGCGAGCTGGAGGCGGGTGCGAGCGGGGCCGCGGCGCCGCTGGTCGGGGTGACGGGGGTCGAGGGCAGCGTGGGCGTCGTGATGCTCGCGGACTCCGTCCCGGAGCGAGTGGGACCACGGGTGATGGAGGCGGCCCGAGAGGTCGCCGAGGCGCTGCGCTGAGCGGCTTTCGAGCACCCCGGCACCGGTGTCGAACCGCTTCCAGGGCCGTGGGGCCTGTGCGCGGGGAGGGCGGGTGGAGGGGCGTCACGTAGATTGATTGCGTGCTCTCTCGTCTCACACGTTCCCAGGCCCTCGCTGTGTGCGCGCTGCCCGTCGTGGCACTGATCGCCACGGCGGTGCTCGCGCCGCTGCCGTTCTCGGTGGCGCAGCCCGGGATGACGGCGAACGTGCTCGGGGCGAACAAGGGCACCCAGGTGATCGCGGTCTCCGGCGCACCGGTCCGCAGCACCGGCGGCCAGCTGCGGATGGTCACGATCGAGGCGACCGGCCCGGACACCCGGGTGTCCCTCGGCGACGTGGCCGGCAACTGGTTCCGCACCGACCGGGCCGTGATGCCGCGCGACGCGGTCTACCCGAGCGGCAACAGCGTCAAGGAGATCGAGCAGCACAACGCGGCGCAGATGCAGCAGTCCCAGGACGCGGCGACCAAGGCGGCGCTGAAGTACCTCGGGCTGAGCCCCGACAAGGTGAAGGTCACCCTGAAGCTCGCCGACGTCGGCGGGCCGAGCGCGGGGCTGCTGTTCACCCTGGGGATCATCGACAAGCTGCACGGCGACGGCAGCGGCGGCGACCTCACCGGCGGCCGGAACATCGCCGGCACGGGGACGATCGACGCGGCCGGCCATGTGGGCGCGGTCGGCGGGGTGGCCCTGAAGACGCAGGCCGCCCGGCGGGACGGGGCCACCGTCTTCCTGGTGCCGAAGGCCGAGTGCGCCGATGCCAGGGCCGAGCTGCCGAAGGGTCTGCGGCTGGTCCCGGTGACCACGCTGAACGGCGCGGTCGACTCCCTGGTGGCGCTGGAGAAGGGGAAGGGCTCGGTACCGAGCTGTTAGTCCGCCCGTCCGGTCAGGCCACCGCCACGGCCGGCCCGGGGGCGGACGCGAGGCGCAGGCCGAGTTCGACGAGGGTCCAGCCGACGCGGGTGCGCAGCTCGACCGGGGGCTTCGCCCGGGCGGCGAGGCGGTAGGCGTCGGCCTGGCTGTGCAGGTCGGCGGCGTGCAACTGGGCGAGCAGGGTCTCGTTGTGCATGGCGGTGTCCTTTCCGTCCGGTCAGTCGGTCTCGATGGGGAACAGGTGCGTGTGGACGCGCACCTGCTCGGCTCCGGGGGTGTCCGCGCCGGGCGCGCGGTGGCGGTACTCGTCGACCAGGGCGTGCAGCTTGCGGGTCAGCTCGCCGGCCAGTTCGGGAGTGAGCCGGAGCGTCGCGTCGCTCAGGTTGGCGCCTTCGGACCAGGCCGGGAGCCACTTGTCGCGGGTGGCCACGAAGCCGGCCAGCTCGCGGCCGTGCGAGGTCACCATCTCGTGCAGCAAGACGTCGGCCGCGCCGCGCACCGCCGGATCGGCGCTGGTGAGCAGGTCGTGGTCCATGCTGAGCTCCTGGTCGACCGCCTTCCACCACCGCTCGCGGCCCTTGCCGTGCTCCGGCGCGTCCTCGACGAAGCCGTGCGCGGCGAGCTGGCGCAGGTGGTAGCTGGTCGCTCCGCTGGACTCGCCCAGCCGTGCGGCCAGTTGGGAGGCCGTGGCCGGGCCGTGTTGGCGCAGGGCCTCCAGCAGCTGCATGCGCAGCGGGTGGGCGAGCCCGCGCAGCGAGCGGGCGTCGAGCCGCCGTTCCTGCCGTTCCTCGTGCTCCGTCATGCGTACAAAGATAGCCATGCAAAGGCTCCTTTGCAACGCTCTCTTTGCAAGAACTTCTTTGTAAGTCCGGGGACTTCTCGCGGGCGCCCCGCGCCGGGCCGGCTACGCCCCCTCGCTGTCCTGGGCGGCCTGCTCCACCAGCGGGATGATCCGCAGCGGGACTGGGTTCTCCATGACGATGGCCGTGGAGGCCCGGACGATGCCCTCGAAGCCGACGACCCGGTCGATCACCCGCTGGAGATCGGCGTTCGAGCGGGCGACCAGGCGGCACAGCATGTCCCCGCTGCCGGTGGTGGTCAGCAACTCCAGCACCTCCGGCACGGTCGACAGGTGCGCCCGGACGTCGGGCCCCTGGCCCTGGCGGATCTGGAGCGTGGCGAACGCGGTGACCGGGTAGCCGAGGGCCGCCGGATCCACCTGGGGGCCGAATCCGCGGATGACCCCGTTCGACTGGAGCCGGTCGAGCCGCGCCTGCACGGTCCCCCGCGCGACCCCGAGCCGCCGGGACATCTCCAGCACGCCGATGCGCGGCTCGCGCGCCAGCAGCACGATGATGCGCCCGTCCAGATGATCGATCGCCATGGGACCCCCTGAGATGGTCATCCTGTACAGAAAGACCGCTGAGGCGGTCGTACCACTGAACAGATTGCCCAGTGAATTCGGAAACTATTGCGCACCTTGCAGAGTGGGGTCACCCTTCCGGCATGACGCAGACCACACACCACACTCCCGACACCGCACGGCAGGCCGACCCCTTCCCGGTCAAGGGAATGGACGCGGTCGTCTTCGCCGTGGGCAACGCCAAGCAGGCCGCGCACTACTACTCCAGCGCCTTCGGCATGAAGCTGGTCGCCTACTCCGGACCGGAGAACGGCAGCCGCGAGACCGCCAGTTACGTGCTCGAGAACGGCTCCGCCCGCTTCGTGTTCACCTCGGTCATCAAGCCGAGCACCGACTGGGGCCGCTTCCTCGTCCAGCACGTGGCCGAGCACGGCGACGGCGTCATCGACCTGGCCATCGAGGTCCCGGACGCCCGCGCCGCCCACGCCTACGCCATCGAGCACGGCGCCCGCTCGCTCGCCGAGCCGTACGAGGTGAAGGACGAGCACGGCACCGTCGTCCTCGCCGCGATCGCCACCTACGGCGAGACCCGCCACACCCTGGTCGACCGCTCCGGCTACGACGGCCCCTACCTCCCCGGCTTCGCCGCCGCCGAGCCGATGGTCGAGCAGCCCGCCCGGCGCACCTTCCAGGCCATCGACCACTGCGTCGGCAACGTCGAGCTCGGCAAGATGGACGAGTGGGTGGCGTTCTACAACACCGTCATGGGCTTCACGAACATGAAGGAGTTCGTGGGCGACGACATCGCCACCGAGTACAGCGCGCTGATGTCGAAGGTCGTCGCGGACGGCACCCTCAAGGTCAAGTTCCCGCTCAACGAGCCGGCGATCGCCAAGAAGAAGTCCCAGATCGACGAGTACCTGGAGTTCTACGGCGGTCCCGGCGTCCAGCACATCGCGCTGAACACCAACGACATCGTGGAGACGGTCCGCACCATGCGCGCGGCCGGCGTCGAGTTCCTCAACACCCCGGACTCCTACTACGACACCCTCGGCGAGTGGGTGGGCGACACCCGCGTGCCCGTCGAGACCCTGCGCGAGCTGAAGATCCTCGCCGACCGCGACGAGGACGGCTACCTGCTGCAGATCTTCACCAAGCCGGTCCAGGACCGTCCGACCGTCTTCTTCGAGATCATCGAGCGGCACGGCTCGATGGGCTTCGGCAAGGGCAACTTCAAGGCCCTGTTCGAGGCGATCGAGCGCGAGCAGGAGAAGCGGGGCAACCTGTGACGGCAGGGTCCTAGCCAGGCGGCGGATCGTCGGGTACGTCGCCCAGCGCCCGCAGTGCCGCCCTCGCCGCGGGCACCCACAGGGGCGAGAAGTACGGGTTGTCGCGCAGCGCCTCCTGCAGGTGCCTGCGCGCCGGCCCGGTCACCTCCAGCTCGCCCTCGATCATGCCGAGGTGGAAGGCGTGCAGGGCGCTGCGCACCCCGCCCCCCTTCGTCTTGTCCGTGGCGATGGAGGCGTACTTCAGCGCCTCGCTGTCCTCGCCGGTCCGGTGCAGCGCCCAGCCGAGCGCGTCGGCCACGTCGATCCCCGGCTGGCGTTCCCACTCGGCCTGCAACCGCTCCACGGCCTCCACCGGGTCCCCGTGGTCGGCCTCGTACTGCCCGATCAGCAGCTCCTCGTCCACCCCGCCCGCCGAATCCCGCCGCACCAGGGTCTTCACCTGGTCGTACTGCGTCCGGGCCTGCCGGGACATGCCGAGCGACTCGTACAGCTCGCCCAGCTCCAGGGCGTCCCGCGGGCTCGGCTGCCGGGCCAGCGCCGACTGGTACGCGGCCGTCGCCTCCGTCGTACGGCCCAGCGCCGCCAGCACCCGCGCCCGCCCCGCCGGCGCCGCCCGCTGGTCCGGGTCCAGGCGCAGCGCCTCCTCGAAGTGGCGCAGCGCGTCCTGAAGGTCCCCGCGCTCCCAGGCCAGCTGCCCCAGTCCGGCCAGATACGCGGCC
>NZ_JBSGDB010000209.1:0-14892 GCF_053602155.1 Streptomyces sp. NPDC004561 | reverse complement strand
ATACCTCATAGGGTGGCTGTGGAACACCACCCCCACCCTGGACCCGCAAATCGTTGGCAATGGGGGGGGGGGGGCGCGGGCCGGTCTTCCGGCCGGCCGGCGCACCGCGTCGCGTCATGCCGTCGCGCCGGCGGCGTTCATGGCGGCGACGAGGCTCTTGGGACGCATGTCCGTCCACTGCTCGTTGATGTGGTCGAGGCAGGCCTGCCGGTCCTTGGGACCGCGTGCGATCCGCCACCCCGCCGGCACCTCGGCGAAGGCCGGCCACAGGGAGTACTGGCCCTCCTCGTTGATCAGCGCGTAGTAGTTCTGGTCCTTGTCCTCGAACGGATTTGCCATGTCGGTCCTTCTTTCTTTCCGGATGGGTAGGCGCGGTCGCTCACGTGTCCCGTGCTCGGCCGCCCACGGGGGCCCGCGTGCGGGTCCGCCCGCGGGCCGTGGCGCCCTGGGCGCGCCCGTCGGCGCCCGGGGCCGGCCGGCCCGGTGTCGTGCGGGGTCATCCACCGAGCAGCTCCTCGATCTCGTCCAGTTCCTCCTCGGACAGCTCCACCAGCGGCTCGTACTCGGCCGACCGGTCCGCCGCCGGCTCGGACGCCTCGTCGGCGAGGTAGGCCGCGGCCCCGGCGATCGCGGCCACGGTCTTGTGCGCGAACACGTCGCGCGGGGTGAAGGAGAGCCCCGCCTTGCGGGCCCGGGCGACCAGCTGGATGGAGGCGATGGAGTCGCCGCCCAGCTCGAAGAAGCCGTCGTCGATGCCGACCTCGGCGAGCCCGAGGAGTTCGGCGAAGAGCCCGCACAGGACCTCCTCGCGCCGGTCGCGCGGCCGCCGGCCGTCCGCCGTGCCGCCGAACTCGGGGGCCGGCAGGGCCCGGCGGTCGAGCTTGCCGGTGACCGTCACCGGCAGCGCGTCCAGCGCCACGAACGCGGCCGGCACCATGTAGTCGGGCAGCTGCCCGGCCAGATGGGCGCGCAGCGCGTCGGCGCCGACCCGGCCGGCGGCCGGTACGACATAGGCCACCAGCCGTTTGACACCCGGCTGGTCCTCGCGGACCAGGACGGCGGCCTGGGCGATGTCCGGGTGGGCCAGCAGCCGGGCCTCGATCTCGCCGAGCTCGATGCGGAAGCCGCGGATCTTGACCTGCTCGTCGGCGCGGCCGAGGAACTCCAGCCGGCCGTCGGCGGTCCAGCGCACCAGGTCGCCGGTGCGGTACGCCCGGGTGCCGGGCGGGCCGAACGGCGAGGCGACGAACCGCTCCGCGGTCAGCCCGGGCCGCCCGGTGTAGCCGCGGGCCAGCCCCGCGCCCTCGATGTACAGCTCCCCCGACACGCCCGGCGGCACCGGCCGCAGCGCGTCGTCGAGGACGTACACCCGGGTGTTGCTGATCGGCCCGCCGATCAGCGGGGGTTCGCCGGGGCGCAGGGCCTCGGAGCCGGTGGCCCAGATGGTGGACTCGGTGGGCCCGTAGGCGTTGAACATCGCCCGGCCGTCGGCCCAGCGGTCCACCAGCTCCTGCGGCAGCGCCTCGCCCGCCACGACCAGCGAGCTGATGGAGGACACCGTGCCGGGGTCCAGGGCGGCCAGCACCGAGGGGATGAGCGTGGCGTGGGTGACGCCCTCCTGCCGGATCAGCTCGACCAGTTGCTCGCCCGGCAGCCGGGACTCACCCGGCGCGAGGACCAGCCGGGCGCCGGTGAGCAGGGCCATGGACAGCTCGAAGACGATGGCGTCGAAGCCGGGCGAGGCGAACTGGAGCACCACGCTGTCCCCGGTGACCCGCAGCTGCCGCGCCTGGGAGTGCACGAGCGAGGCGATCCCGCGGTGGGTGACCACCACGCCCTTGGGGGTGCCGGTGGAGCCGGAGGTGTAGATGACGTAGGCGGCGTTGCCCGGCCGCGGCCGCAGCCGGGGGCGCGGGGCGAGCGCCGGCGGCGGGGCGTCGGCCAGCAGCCGGACGCCGTCGAAGGGCTCGTCCGCCCAGGCGGTGCCGCTCTCGGTGATCAGGCAGGCGGGCGCGGAGTCGGTGAGGACGTGCCGGATGCGGTCCTTCGGGTAGGCCAGGTCGACCGGTACGAAGGCGCCGCCGGCCTTGAGCACGGCGAGCACCGCCACCACCCAGTCGAGGCCGCGCGGCAGCGCCACCGCGACCCGGCTCTCCGGGCCCACTCCGGCGGCCGCGAACACGTCGGCCCAGCGCTCCGCCTCCGCGTCCAGCCGGGCGTACGACCAGCGCTCGCCCCGGCAGACCAGGGCGACGGCGTCGCCGTCCCGGGCCACCCGCTCCTCGAACAGCTCGGTGAAGGTGCGCTCCGGCAGCGGGACCGCGGTGTCGTTCCACTCGCCGAGCAGCAGCGACCGCTCGGACGCGGACAGCAGGTCGACCCGGCCCGCCGGCCGCGCGGGGTCGTCGGCGAACGCGGCGAGCAGCCGGCCGAGCCGCTCGGCGATCCGCCGGGCCGCCGTCTCCGTCAGCACGTCCGGCCGGTAGCCGATCTCCAGCCGCCAGCACTCCCCGGGAGTGACCGCGAGGCTCAGCGGATAGTGGATGACCGGCGGCTGCTCGTCGCCCTCGTACGGGGTGAGGTCCAGGCCGGCCCCGCGGATCCCGGAGGCGTCGACCGGCGCGTTCTGGAACACGATGGCCGTGTCGAACAGCTCGTTCAGCCCGGTCTGCCGCTGGATGGCGGACAGGTTCAGGAAGTGGTGGGGGGTCAGGGCGGTCTGCTCCCGCTGGATCTGCCGCAGCAGCTCCTCCAGCGGCTGCCCGGGGTCGACCCGGACCCGTACCGGGACGGTGTTGATGAGCAGGCCGACGATCCGTTCCACGCCGGGCAGCTCCGGCGGCCGGCCCGAGACGGTGGCGCCGAAGACCACGTCCCGGCGGCCGGTCCGCGCGGCGAGCAGCAGCCCCCAGGCGCCCTGCACCACGGTGTTCGGGGTCAGTCCCCGGGAGCGGGCGGCCGACTCCAGGGACCGGCTCACCCCGGCCGGCAGGTCGGTGACGATCCGCTGCGGGAGCGCGGTGAGCGTGGCCGGTGCGCCAGGGGCGACCAGGGTCGCCTCGTCCACCCCGGCGAGCGCCTCGCCCCAGGCCGCGAGGGACGCCTCGCGGTCCTGGCCGGACAGCCACTCCAGGTAGTCCCGGAACGGCGCCACGGCGGGCAGCGCGGCGGGGGTCGCGTCCGGGTCGTACGACCCGTAGAGGGCGAGCAGGTCCTCGATGGCCTGGCCCATGGACCAGCCGTCCCAGACGAGGTGGTGACTGGAGAGCACCAGCAGGTGCCGTCCGGCGCCGAGCCGCAGCAGCAGCACCCGCATCAGGGGCGGCACCGCCGGGTCGAAGGGCACCGCGCGGTCCTCGGCGAGCAGCGCGGAGATGCGCTCCCGCTGCTCCTGTCCGGCCAGGCCCGACAGGTCCTGCTCCCGCCAGGGCAGTTCCGTCCGCTCCGGGACCACCTGGAGCGGCTCGCCCGACCTGCGGAGCAGGAAGCCGGCCCGCAGGCCCGCCTGGCGCTCCAGCAGGTCCGCGAACGCCGTCCGCAGCCGGGCCGGGTCCAGCTCGCCGCCGACCAGCAGCGGCATCTGCATGGCGTACGGGTCGGCGTGCCCGGCGTCGTACAGGGCGTGGAAGAGCAGGCCCTCCTGCAGCGGGGTCACCGGCAGGAACTCGGTCACCGGGCCGAAGGCGGCGGTGAGTTCGGCCCGCTCCTCCTCGGGCATCTCGACCAGGGGTCCGCCGGCCGGGACGAACCCGGTGCCGGCCGTGCCGTCGGCCGCCCGGTCGGCGATGCCCGCGACGGTACGGGCGTCGAAGACGTCACGCGGGGTGAACACCACGCCCGCGGCCCGGGCCCGGGTGACGAACTGGATGGAGGTGATGGAGTCGCCGCCCAGCCCGAAGAAGTCGTCGTCGATGCCGATCCGGGTGACGCCGAGCACCTCGGCGAACAGGCCGCACAGCAGCTCCTCGCGCGGGGTGCGCGGAGCCCGGCCGCCCTCCGCGCCGGTGAACTCCGGGGCGGGCAGGGCACGTTTGTCCAGCTTTCCGGTGAGGGTGACCGGCAGGGACGGCAGGGTCACGACCGCGGCGGGCACCATGTACTCGGGCAGCGCGGCCGCCGTGTGCGCCCGCAGCTCCGCCGGGTCCGGGGCCGCGCCGGCCGGGACCACGTAGGCCACCAGCCGTTTGACGCCCGGCTGGTCCTCGCGGACGAGGACGGCGACCTGGGCCACGGCCGGGTGCTCGCGCAGGCGCGTCTCGATCTCGCCGAGCTCGATGCGGAAGCCGCGGATCTTGACCTGCTCGTCGGCCCGGCCGAGGAACTCCAGCCGGCCGTCGGGCGTCCACCGCACCAGGTCGCCGGTGCGGTACATACGGGACCCGGCCGTGCCGAACGGCGAGGCGACGAACCGCTCCGCGGTCAGCCCGGCCCGGTTCACATACCCCCGGCTCACCCCGGCGCCGGCGAGGTACAGCTCACCCGCGGCGCCGGGCGGCACCGGGCGCAGCGCGCCGTCCAGCACATAGGCGTGGGCGTTGTCCACGGGGCGGCCGATGTGGGTGCGGGCCCCGTCGGTGATCCGGCTGAAGGTGGAGTCGACGGTGCACTCGGTGGGGCCGTAGAAGTTGTACGAGGCGACCCCGCTGGCGGCCAGGTCCGCCCACAGCGACTCGTCCACCGCCTCGCCGCCCAGCGAGATCAGCAGCGGGCGGTAGCCGGGGACGTCGAGCAGTCCGGCGGCGAGGAGTTCCCGGGCGTGCAGCGGGGAGACGCTCAGCGAGTCGACGGCGTGCCGGGCGGAGTACGCGATCAGCGCCTGCGCGTCGTGCCGCAGCTCCTCCGTGACCAGGTGGAGCTCGTGTCCGGCGACCATGCGCAGCAGGTCGGCCCAGGAGGCGTCGAAGCCGAACCCGGAGACCAGCGCCACCCGCAGCCGGCGGCCGCCCGCGGCGGCGACGGCGGGCGCCATGTAGCCGCTGTTCTGCGCGTGGAACATGTTCACGATGTTCCGGTGGGTGACGCCCACCCCCTTGGGGACGCCGGTGGAGCCGGAGGTGTGGATGACGTACGCGAGGTGCGTGGGCAGCAGCGGGTGGCCGCGGTCGCTGTCCCGGGGGGCGTGCGCCGGGCCGTCGGCGGGGACGTCCTCGGTGAGCAGCACCCGCCCGGCGGCGGCGGACGGGACCAGCCCGGCGACGGAGGCCGTGGTCAGCACCGCCCTCGGCCGCACGTCGGCCAGCAGGGAGGCGATGCGATCGGCGGGCCAGGCCGGTTCGACCGGGAGATGGCCGCAGCCCGCCTTGAGGATGCCGAGCACCGCCACGACCGCGTCGACGGAGCGCGGCAGCACGACGGCCACCAGGTCGTCGCCGCCCGCGCCGCGCGCGATCAGCTCGTGGGCCAGCCGGTTGGCGCGCGCGTCGAGCTCCGCGAAGGTCAGCCGCTCACCGTCGTGGACCAGGGCGGTCTCGTCGGGGGTGGCCCGCACCTGTGCCTCGAAGAGGTCCGGCAGGGTCACGTCCTCGTGCGGGGCGTCGGTGCCGCTCCAGGCGTCGAGCAGGGCGCGTTCCTCGGCGATCACCAGCTGGACCCGGCCGACGAGCCGCGCCGGGTCGTCGGCGACCGTCTCCAGCAGCAGCCCCAGCCGGTCGGCGTGGTGCTGCGCGACGGACGCGTCGAACACGTCGGTGCGGTAGCTGACCTCGATCCGCAGCCGCTCGCCGGGATAGACGTCCACGCTCAGCGGGAAGTGGGTGAAGCCCTCCGCCTGGCCGTCGAGCGGGACGATCCCCAGCCCGGGGGCGCTCAGCACGCTCGCGTCCCACGGCGCGTTCTGGAACACCGTGGAGGTGTCGAAGAGCTCCCCGAGCCCGGTGGTGCGCCGGATCTCGGACAGGGACGTGTGGTGGTGCGGGGTGAGGCCGGCCTGCTGGTTCTGGATCCGGGTGAGCAGGGCGTGCAGCGGCTCGCCGGGGTCGAGGCGGACGCGGACGGGAACGGTGTTGATGAGCAGGCCGACGATGCTCTCGACGCCGGGGATCTCCGGGGGCCGGCCGGAGACGGTCGAGCCGAAGACCACGTCCTGGCGTCCGGTGTGCGCGGCCAGCAGCAGGGCCCAGGCGCCCTGGACCACCGTGTTGAGGGTGAGGCCGTGGGCGCGGGCGGCCGCCGTCAGCCGGTCGGTCGCCCCGGCGTCCAGGTGCGCGACCGCGCAGGCGGGCGGTGCCGTGGGGGTGGTGGGCGCGCCGGGGGCGACGAGGGTGGGCTCCTCAAGGCCGGCCAGGGTGTCCCGCCAGGCCTGGAGGGCGGTCTCGCGGTCCTGGGCGGAGAGCCAGTCCAGGTAGGCGCGGAACGGCACCACCTCGGGCAGCGCCGCGCCGTCGCCCCGCGCGTACAGGGCGAAGACGTCCGCCATCGCCCGCGACATGGACCAGCCGTCCCACAGGATGTGATGGGCGGTCAGGACGAGCACGTGCTCCTCGCCGGCGAGGCGGACGAGGGTGAGCCGCAGCAGCGGGGGCGCGGCCGGGTCGAAGCGGTGGCGGCGGTCGGCGTCGAGGAGGCGACGCAGCCGGGTCTCCCGTTCGGTGTCGTCGAGGCCGGTCAGGTCGTGCTCGTGCCAGGGGATCGCGGCGGTCTCCGGGACCACCTGCACCGGGCTGCCGCAGGGCCGTACGACGAATGCGGCGCGCAGGTTGGCGTGCCGGCGCAGCAGCCCGGCGAACGCCTCCCGCAGCCGGGCCGGGTCGACGGCCCCGGTCAGCACCAGCGGTACCTGCATCACATACGGGTCCGGGCGGTCCTCGTCCCCGTCGAAGACGGTGTGGAAGAACAGGCCCTCCTGGAGCGGGGTCAGCGGCAGCACCTCGACCGGTCCGGCGAACCGCCGCTCCAGGGCGGCGCGTTCCTCCTCGTCCAGCTCGACCAGGTCGACCGGCGGCGCGGGTACGGCCGGTTCGGCGCCGAGCACGGACGCGCGCTCCGCGAGCGCCGCCACGGTCCGGCCGTCGAACACATCGTGGGGGGTGAGACCCAGACCGGCGTGGCGGGCCCGCGCGGCCAGCCGGATCGAGCCGATGGAGTCGCCGCCCAGCTCGAAGAAGCCGTCGTCGATGCCGACCCGGGGCACGCCGAGCACCTCGGCGAACAGGTCGCACAGCAGTTCCTCGCGCGGGGTGCGCGGGGCCCGGCCGCCCTCCGCGCCGGTGAACTCCGGGGCGGGCAGGGCACGGCGGTCCACCTTGCCGGTGGGCGACAGCGGCAGGGCGTCCAGGACCACGACCGCCGCCGGCACCATGTACTCCGGCAGCCGCCGCCCGAGGTGGGCGCGCAGTGCGCCGGGCTCCGGTGCCTCACCGGCCGGAACCACGTAGGCGACCAGCTGCTTCACGCCCGGCTGGTCCTGGCGGACCACGACCGCGGCCTGGCCGACGCCGGGGTGCTCCCGCAGGCACGCCTCGATCTCGCCCGGCTCGATCCGGAAACCGCGGATCTTCACCTGGTCGTCGGCGCGGCCCACGAACTCCAGTTCGCCGTCGGGCGTCCAGCGCACCAGGTCGCCGGTGCGGTACATACGGGATCCGGGCGGCCCGTACGGGCAGGCCACGAAGCGCTCCGCGGTCAGGTCCGGCCGGTTCAGATAGCTGCGGGCCAGCCCGTCGCCGGAGAGGTACAGCTCGCCCGGCGTACCGGGCGGGACCCGGCGCAGCGCCGCGTCGAGCACGTACGCCCGCATGCCGTCCAGCGGCTCTCCGATCGGCACGGGCACCGGTACCTCGGCGCCCGGCGCGACGGGGTGCGCGGTGGCGAAGGTGGTGGTCTCCGTGGGGCCGTACACGTCGACGACGACCAGCCGCGGGCCCGCCTCGCGCACCCGGCGCACCGCCTCGGCCTGGACGGCCTCGCCGCCGGTCCACACCTCGCGCAGCCCGGCCAGGCAGCCGGGGTCGTCCTGGGCGAAGGAGTGGAACAGCGCGGAGGTCAGGAACATCGCGGTGACCCCGTGCCGGTCCACCAGCTCGCGCACCAGCGCGGGCGTCAGCAGCCCGGGCGGTGCGGGCACCACCGTGCCGCCGTTCAGCAGCGGCACCCACAGCTCGTAGGTGGAGGCGTCGAAGGTCAGCGCCGAGTGCAGCAGCACCCGGGTGTGGCCCTTCCGGAACCGGCTCTCGCGGGCCAGGGCGGTGACATCGCCGTGTGTGACCTCCACGCCCTTGGGGACGCCGGTCGAGCCGGAGGTGAACATCACGTAGGCGGCGCTGTCCGCGGTGGGGCGGAACGGCAGTTCGGCGTCGGTGAGCCGGCCGTCGGGGCGGGCGGCGACACGGGCCAGGAACGCCGGGTCGTCCATCAGCAGCAGCCGGCCCGGCAGATCGCCGGCCTGGCCGGGGGCCGACTCGGCGCAGGCGAGGCGCACGACGGGCGCGGAGTCGGCGAGGATCGCGCGCGTCCGCTCGGTGGGGGCGCTCAGGTCCACCGGGACGAACACGCCGCCCGCCTTGACCACGGCGAGTACGGCGGTCACCCACGCGGCGCCGCGGGGCAGCGCCAGCGCGACCCGCCGCTCGGGTCCGACGCCGGCGGCCAGCAGCTCCCGGGCCAGCTGGTTCGCCCGCGCGTCGAGCCGCGCGTACGTCCAGGACTCGGTGGCGGTCTCCAGGGCGGTCGCCGGACCGGTGCGGTCCGCCTGCCGCTCGAACAGCTCGGTGATGGAGGCGCGGGCGGCGGGGGCGGAGGTGCCGCTCCAGGTGTCGAGGCGGGCGTGCTCGTCGTCCAGGAGCGGGTCGATCCGGCCGACGAGCCGCTCGGGCGCGGTGGCGAACGCGGTGAGCAGCCGGGCGAGGCGGGCGACGAGACGCTCGGCGGCGGGAGCCTCGAACACGTCGGTGCGGTGGCTGAGTTCGCAGCGCATCCGGGTGCCCGGGAACACGGCGAGGCTGAGCGGGTAGTGGGCGAAGCCGCGGGTGGCGGCGTCCTCGGCGGACAGCACGTCCAGGTCCCGGCCGGACAGGAAGCCCGCGTCCCAGAAGGCGTCCGCGTCGGTGTCCTGGGTGAAGTTCTCGAAGGCGACGGTGGTGTCGAAGAGTTCGCCGTGCCCGGTGGCGCGCTGGATGTCGGGCAGGGGGGTGTGGTGGTGCGGGGTGAGGGCGGCCTGCTGGTTCTGGATCCGGGTGAGCAGGGCGTGCAGCGGTTCGCCGGGGTCGAGGCGGACGCGGACGGGGACGGTGTTGATGAGCAGGCCGACGATGTGCCCGACGCCGGGGATCTCCGGGGGGCGGCCGGAGACGGTGGAGCCGAAGACGACGTCCTGGCGTCCGGTGTGCGCGGCCAGCAGCAGCGCCCAGGCGCCCTGGACGACGGTGTTGAGGGTGAGGCCGTGGGCGCGGGCGGCCGCCGTCAGCCGTGCCGTCACCTCGGTGTCCAGCTCGGCGACGGCGCGGGCGGGCAGCGCGGTGGGCAGGGTGGGCGCGCCGGGGGCGACGAGGGTGGGCTCGTCCAGCCCGGCCAGGGCCTCGCCCCAGGCGTGCAGGGCGGCCTCGCGGTCCTGGGCGGAGAGCCAGTCCAGGTAGGCGCGGAACGGCACGACCTCGGGGAGTTCCGCGTCGTCGCCGTCGGTGTAGAGGGTGAACGCCTCGGTCAGGGCGTGGGCCATGGACCAGCCGTCCCACAGGATGTGGTGGCTGGTGAGGACGAGGACGTGCCGGTCGCCGGCGAGGCGGACGAGGGTCAGCCGCAGCAGCGGGGCGGCCGCCGGGTCGAAGCGGCGCCGGCGGTCGGCGTCGAGGATCCGGCGCAGCCGCGTCTGCCGCCCGCTGTCGTCCAGGCCGGTCAGGTCGTGATCGTGCCAGGGGATCGCGGCGGTCTCCGGGACCACCTGCACCGGGCTGCCGGAGCGGCCGGTGACGAAGGCGGCGCGCAGGTTGGCGTGCCGGCGCAGCAGCCCGGTGAACGCCTCCCGCAGCCGGACGGAGTCGACGGCGCCGGTCAGCACCAGCGGCGCCTGCATCACATACGGGTCCGGGCGGCTCTCGTCGTCGCCGTAGACGGTGTGGAAGAACAGGCCCTCCTGGAGCGGGGTCAGCGGCAGCACCTCGACGGCGCCCGCGAACCGCCGCTCCAGGGCGGCGCGTTCCTCCTCGTCCAGGTCGAGCAGCGGCCCGCCGCCGGGGGTGAAGCCGGGGCCGTCCCCGGCGTCGGTCGCGGCCTCGGCGATGCCCGCCACCGTCTCCCGCTCGAAGATGTCGCGGTACTCCACCAGGAGCCCGGCCTGCCGCGCCCGTGAGACGAGTTCGATCGACGTGACCGAGTCGCCGCCCAGCTCGAAGAAGCTGTCCTCGACCGTCACGGTGTCGGTCTGCAGGATCTCGGCGAACAGGACGCGGAGCAGTTCCTCCCGGGCGGTCAGGGTCCGGCCCGCCGCCCCGTCGTCCCGCGCCTCGGCGATGTGCGCGGCTGGCTGGTTCATGTCCTCAATCCCTTTCCCGGTCAACTCGATTGGTCGGTGCGGCGGACCCGGTGCGCGGGTCAGAACAGGACGCGCTGCAGGGGGCCGGTGCCGCCGGGCAGGTCACGGCTGACGATGATCTTGCGCAGCCAGCGGTCGGTGCCGTCGTAGCGCGCCGTGAAGGACTCCCGGGCGTGCACGACGCTGCGGTTGTCCAGCACGAGCAGGGTGCCCGCGGCGGCGATCAGCGGCCGGCGCACCCGCTCCAGCTCGCTGTGCAGGGTGGCCAGCGCGAGCCGGGCGCGCGGGTCGTCGCCCACGCAGCTCATGAAGGGCAGGTCCAGCCGGACGTGGGGGTTGTCCGGGGCGTCGAAGAGCACCGGGACCGGCTCGGGGTGGTCCCGCATCTCGATCGCCCGCCGCAGCGCGGGCGAGTTCGGCGCCCGCAGCTCCAGCTGCCGGATGTGCTCGTCGTCCGGGACGATGTGGAACCGCTCCTCGGACAGCAGCCGGCGGTCCCCGTCGCTGAGCCGGACGTCCCGCACCGCCGACACGTAGGTGGGCACGACGTCGTGGTTGCGGATGCCGAACAGCAGCAGGTAGTCGCAGGAGTCGGGGCGGAACGCGTCGTCGGTGTGGAACATCAGGAAGGCGTCGCTGCCGTGGCCGCTCTCGCGCTGCTCGTCGCCCCGGATCGGGAAGATGTCCTGCACCAGCCGCCCGTACTGGAGCGTCGCCCAGGAGAACGGGTGGCCCAGCGCCGAACCGCACATGGCCAGGTAGAGGTCGGAGTCGACCGTCGACCCGTATCCCTCGGGCCGCTCCCAGTGCTGGGGCGTCGGCCCCACGGTGGCGTCGTCCACCGGGAAGCCGTGCACCTGGCACACGGTCGCGGCGGGATCGTCCCGGAAGTCCTCCAGGAACCGGCGCAGCCCGGCCGGCAGCGCCTCGCGGCAGTCGGCGAACTTGTCGTAGAACTCCGGCTCCACGGGGCTCAGCCCGCTTTCCCGGAATTCGGTCAGGGAGAGCAGCAGATCGTCCGTCTCCGCTCCGCTCAGCGTGTATTCACGGGTGTGCACGGTGTTCCCGGCGGCGTATGCCATGGTTCTTCTCCGAATTCTTCTCTGCGCTGCCCGGACTCAACTCGGAACAAGCCGTCCTTCGAGGGCCGTACCGAAGTCCGACGTCGTGGATCCGGCGATCTCCCCGCCGTCGATGACGAGTTCCTGGCCGGTCAGGAAGTGCGCTTCGGCGGAGGCCAGGTAGTGGAAGGCGGCGGCGATCTCCTCGGGCCGGGCGTGCCGCCCCGCCGGGATGCGGGAGTTCACCTCGGCGAGCATGTCCGGGGTGTACTCGGCGAGCTGCATGGGCGTCAGCACGGCCCCGGGCGACACGCAGGCCACCCGCACCGCCGGGCTCAGCTCCAGGGCGAAGGTGCGGCACAGCGCGGCCACGCCGGCCTTGGTGGCGTTGTAGTCCGCGTAGTGGGGGAAGGCGCGGTGCCCGTTGACCGAGGCCGTGGCCAGCAGCACCCCGGTGCCCCGGCCGACCATGTGCCGGGCGGCCGCCTGCCACAGGGCCAGCACGCCGAGCAGGTTGGTGCCGACCACCTGGCGGGCCTCGGCCTCGGTGATGTCCAGCACGCCGTGCCGGATGCTGATCCCGGCGTTGGCGACCACCACATCCAGCCGGCCGTGCCCGGCGTGCACCCGGTCGACGGCCGCGCGCACCGCGGCCCAGTCCGACACGTCGCACCCGATCCAGCTCACCCGCTCGTTCCCGGCGTCCGCGCGGGGCGGGTTCACGTCCAGGTTGTAGACGAGGTCGCCGCCCGCGGCGAAGCGTTGCGCGGTGGCCTCTCCGATTCCGCTCGACGCGCCTGATATCACGACGACCCGCATGACCGAACCCCATTTCCCGGTGATGTTCCGACGGTTTCGCGTGCTGCTGCCAGAGGACTGCTGCGGTGGATTACCGGAATTTCCCCGATCACCTCGGTGTCTCTCCCGAGACGGCGACCGGGCGGCCGGTGCCCCGGTCGACCGGGACGGCCAGCCGGGCCGCGATCCGCGCGGGGGTGCGGTGGCGGAACACCGTCCGTACGTCGGGCGCCGCCCCGAACACCTCGCCGAACCGGCCCACCAGCCGCAGCGCGGTGAGCGAGTCGCCGCCCGCGGCGAAGAAGTCCGCCCGCGCGTCCAGCCGGCGCAGGCCCAGCACCTCCGCGCACAGCGCCGCGACCAGGTCCGCCACCACCGGCGATGCCTCGTGACCGCCGGCGACGGGGGCCGGCGGGGCGGCCGGCACCTGGGGCGCACCGGCGTCCAGCAGGCCGCCGATCCGCTGGTGCGGGTCGGCCGCGAAGGCCGCGCACAGCTCCTGGAGCCGCCGCAGCGCGTACCGGGCCAGGTGCTCGGGCACCGCCTCGGGCCGGTGGTCCACCGCCAGGAACAGCCGCTCACCGGGGCCCGCCGTCAGCTTCAGCGGGTAGTGGTAGGCGTCCACGCCGGTCAGCGCGGTCAGCCGCGGCCCGGCGGCCGCCGCCGGCTGCCCGGCGAGGTCCGCCGGATAGTTCTCGAACACCGTCGAGGTGTCGTACAGCGGCCCGGCGCCCACGGCCCGCTGGATGCCCGCCGCGCCGAGGTGCGCGTGGGCCGCCAGGTCCGTGCGGTGGTCCTGCAGCGTGCGCAGCAGCGCCGCCAGCCCGTCCTCGTGCGCCGCCCGCACCCGTACCGGCACGGTGGCGATCTGCAGCCCGACCATCTCCTCGACGCCGGGCAGCTCCGGCGGCCGCACCGACACCGTCGAGCCGAACACCACGTCCCGCCGGCCGGTCAGCTCGGCCAGCAGCAGCGCCCAGGCGCCCTGCACCACCGTGCTGACGGTGAGGCCCAGGTCCCGTGCCCGCCCGGTCAGTTCGGCGGTGAGCCGGGCCGGCAGCTCGGCGGTCAGCCGGCGCGGCAGGGTCGGCAGGCCGCCGCTGTCCGCGCCTGGCGCGACCAGCGTGGGCCCGTCCAGCCCGGCCAGCTCCGCCCGCCAGGCGGCCGCCGCGGCTTCCCGGTCCTGGGCCGCCAGCCACAGGTGGTAGCCGCGGGGCGACGGGGCCGGCGGGAGCGCCGCGGCGCCCTCGGCTTCGTGCGCGGGGTCGCCGTCCCGCTCGTACAGCGCGAGCAGGTCCCGCAGCAGCACGGGCAGCGACCAGCCGTCGGCCAGCAGGTGGTGCAGGGTCAGCACCAGCTCGTGGCGGTCCGCCGGATGGCGCAGCAGGGTGCAGCGCAGCAGCGGCGGGCGGGCCGGGTCGAAGCGCCGGGTGCGGTCCGCGGCGAGGAACGCCTCGCGTTCGGCGGCGCCGCGGCCGCGCAGGTCCAGCTCGGCCCACGGCAGGTCCACCGCGCGCGGCACGGGCTGCACCACGTGTCCGGCGGCGGTCAGCGTGAACCCGGCGCGCAGCGCCTGGTGCCGGTCCAGCAGCGCGGCGCAGGCCCGGCGCAGCCGCCCGGCGTCCAGGGCACCGGACAGCTCGGCCACCAGCTGGATGTGGTGGACGTCCGGGGCGGTGCGGTCGTAGCGGGCGTGGAAGAGCAGGCCCTCCTGGAGCGGGGTGGCCGGCAGCACGTCGTCCAGACCGTGCGGTGCGGCGGCCGCGGCCAGCCGGTCCAGGGCCTCCTGGTCCACGGGGGCCGGGGCGACGTCGGACGGCGTGAGCCCGCCGGCGTCGGGGTCGGCGCCGTGCGCGGCCAGGGTGCGCAGGGCCGCCAGCCAGTCCTCGCCCAGGGCGCGTACCGCGTCCTCGGCGAGCAGACCGGCGGGCCAGGTGAGGGAGATACCGAGGCGCGGGCCGTGCGGGGTGTCGTGGGTGTGCGCGGTGATCTCCAGCGCGTGCGCGAACGGCATCCGCGGGTTCACCCCGGGCGGTACGGCCTCCCACTCGGCGGCCGGCTGCCAGGGCTCGGCCACGGCGCCCGGCTCGGGGCTGCGGCCGAGGTAGTTGAAGCCGATCTCGGGACCCGCCAGGCCTTCGAACCGCCGCGCCGTGCCGGGGTTCATCCGGCGCAGCAGCCCATGGCCCAGGCCGTCGCCGGGGATGGCCCGCAGCTGCTCCTTGACCCGCTTGAGCGCCCGCCCCGGATTCCGGGCGGCGTCCCGGCCGGCGTCCAGCCGGACCGGGTGCAGGCAGGTCAGCCAGCCCACCGTGCGCGACAGGCCGGGTCCGTCGCCGGTCCGGCCGTGGTGCTCGACGTCGACCAGCACCTCGGTGCCGCCGGTGCGCCGCCGGCCGGCGACGGCCGTGGCCAGCGCGGTGAGCAGGACGTCCTCGACACCGGCGCGGTAGGCGGCCGGGACCGTGGTGAGCAGGCACAGGCCCGGAACGCCTGCGTACCGGGCCCCAGCAGGCGCACCCTCATCGCCTCACACACATCCGGAACCACGCTTGTTTCCCGCCATTT
>NZ_JBSGDB010000208.1:0-14965 GCF_053602155.1 Streptomyces sp. NPDC004561 | reverse complement strand
GACCCGTCACCTCGGCATGACGGCGGGGGACGCGACCACCGTCGCCACGCTGTCGCTCGTCGGCGTGGCCATCGGGGCCGTACTGGTCGGGCCGCTGGCCGACCGCCTCGGGCGGCGCCTGCTGCTCATCGGCTCGGTGGTGCTGTTCTCTGTCTTCACTCTGCTGGTGCCGCTCGCCGGCTCCGTCACGATGTTCGCGGTCCTCCGGCTGGTCGCGGGTCTGGGGCTGGGCGCCTGCATGCCGGTGTCGCTCACGATGATGTCCGAGCACATGCCGGCCGAACGGCGGGCCCGCGCCAGCACGTTGACCATGACCGGCTACCACACCGGTGCCGTCGTCACCTCGCTGCTCGCGCTGCAGGTGACCGGCCACTGGCAGGTCCTGTTCTACGTCCTCGGCGTCGCCGGGCTCGTCGTCGCGGCCGTCCAGTGGTTCCGGCTCCCGGAGTCGGAGGCGTTCGTACGCGCCAAGGAGGCGCCCGCGGCCTCGCGCGTCCCGTTCACCGAGCTGCTCAAGCCGGCCTACCTCCGCGCGGGCATCGGGATCTGGGTCGCCTCGTTCATGGGTCTGCTGCTGGTGTACGGCCTCAACACCTGGCTGCCCAAGCTGATGAACGACGCCGGTTACCCCGTCCCCACGGCCGTCACCCAGCTCCTCGTGCTCAACGTCGGCGGTGTGGCGGGCCTGGTGCTGGGCGGCTACGTCGCCGACCGGCGCGGCATCAAGCTCACCGCGCTGGGCTGGTTCGCGGTCTCGGTGGCGATGCTGGCCACTCTCAGCGTCAAGATGCACAGCGATCTGCTGCTGGACGTCGTGGTGTTCCTCACCGGCGTCTTCGTCTTCTCGGCCCAGGTGCTGGTCTACGCCTACGTGACGAACTTCTACCCGGCCGCCGTCCGCGGCACCGCCCTCGGCTCCGCGTCCGGCATCGGCCGCATCGGCTCCATCGTCGGCCCGTCGATCACGGGCGCCCTGGTCGCCGCCGGGATCGGCCACCCCTGGGGCTTCTACTTCTTCGCCGCCGTGGCCGTCCTCGGCTTCGCGGCCGTACTCACCCTGCCGGCGGGCCGGCCGTCACCACGCAGGAAGAGGCCGTCCCGACGGCCGCCTGACGGAGTACGACGGCGCGCACGCCCGTGGACACGGCCGACGGGTGTGCGCGTGCGTACGCGCTCAGGCGGCCGGCGCGCCGAACCACCGGGTGATCGGGCCGAGCAGTTCCTGCTGGTCCTCACCGGCCCACGCCACATGGCCGTCCGGCCGCAACAGCACCGCGGGCACGTCCAGTTCCTCGCTGACGTCGACGACATGGTGGACCCGGTCCGCCCAGCCCGCCACCGAGAGCCGGCCGGTCTGGTCGAGCAGCAGCCCGCGGCCGTCGTGCATCAGGTCGTACAGGCGCCCCCGCTTCAGCCCCACGTCCCGCATCCGCCGGCCGAGCAGTTCGTGGCCCTCGCCGAAGTCGTAGCGGACGTCGACCGCGGTGATCATCCCGGTCACGTACCGGTTCACCTCCTCGAAGTCCATCAGCCGCGAGAACAGCTCCCGCAGCGCGGTCGCGCCCGGGCCGGTGCCCATCAGGGTGATCTGGGCGCGGGTGTTGTCCAGCACACGGGCGGCCACCGGGTGCCGTTCGGTGTGATAGGTGTCCAACAGGTGGTCCGGCGCCCAGCCGCCTACCGCGGCGGCCAGTTTCCAGCCGAGGTTGAACGCGTCCTGCACCCCGAGGTTGAGCCCCTGTCCGCCGGTCGGCGGGTGGATGTGCGCCGCGTCGCCGGCCAGCAGCACCCGGCCGACACGGTAGCGCTCGGCCTGCCGGGTGGCGTCGCCGAACCGGGACAGCCAGCGCGGCGAGCGGGCCCCGAAGTCGGTGCCCGCGACGGCCCGCAGGCGCTTGGCGAACTCCTCCAGGGTCGGCGCGGACTCCCGGTCCTCGGACACCCCGTCGGCCGGTACGACGACCCGGTACATCCCGCTCCCCACGGCGGTGGCGCCGAACCGCAGCTGGGTCTTGCGGACCTCGGCGATCACGGCCTCGATCGTCGCCGGGTCCTCGGACAGCTCCATCTCGCCCAGCAGGGTCTCCACCGTGGCGGGCTCGCCGGGAAAACCGACGCCGAGCCGCTTGCGCACGGTGCTGCGGCCGCCGTCGCAGCCGACGAGGTAGCGCGACCGCAGGCGCGTGCCGTCCGCCAGCTCGACGGTCACGCCGTCCTCGTCCTGGCTCAGCCCGGCCACCTCGCGGCCGCGCCGGATCTCGGTGCCGAGTTCGAGGGCACGCTCGTCGAGCAGCCGCTCGGTGACCGGTTGAGGCGTGGCGAGGCCGTACGGGTGACCCGTGTCCAGCCGGTCCGGCCACGGCTTGACGATGCCGCCGAAGAGCCCGCCGACCTGGAACTTCTCGCTGACCGCCAGGAACCGGTCGAGCATGCCGCGCTGGTCCATCACCTCCACGCTGCGCGCGTGCAGACCCTGTCCGCGGGACTGCTCGGTCGGCTCCGTCAGCTTCTCCAGTACGACCACGCGCACACCGTGCAGGCGCAGCTCGGCGGCCAGCATCAAGCCGGTCGGCCCGCCGCCGACCACGATCACGTCGATCAACACAACTCCCCCGTTCCATGGGATCGCACATGCCGGCAGAAGTCCGGTGTACTTCGCGAATCCCTGAGTTCCCCAGGTTCTGGCTCCGGCCGGAGAGTCTGCACCACGCCGGGGGCCTTGCCGCAAGGCCCCCGGTGCGCTATAGGTTGAGAGTGGCAAGGAGTGGGTGACCTCCTTGCCTTTGTCTTTCGCCGGGCCGGTCCTTCAGGACGCGGCGCGCGAATCCCCCGCGTTCATCAACAACAGCAGGCGGATGCCCTGGCCGAGAGCGCGTCCGCGCCGCCCTGCTCGCTGGGGGCCGGCCTCGAACCGGTACTCAACGATCCGGCGTGAGCAGGGGTTTGACGTCCAGGATCGGGGTCGCGTCGACGGCTTCGAGGTTGCGGACGTGGACGCGGGTGCCGGTGATGGCGAGGATGTGGACGACGTGGAGGCCGATCGGGTTCGGGCGGTCGGGGGCGCGGGTGGCGAAGACGCCGGTGAGCGGGCGGGCGGTGTCGCCGCGCGGGTGCACCGCGAGCGTGTCGCGGTCGGCGCGGTCGAGCCAGGTGAGCAGCAGCACGTCGGTGCCCGCACGCAGGCCGTCCAGGGCCGGGGCGTACCGGTCGTCGAAGACGAGCCAGGCCTCGGGTGCTCCCTCGTCGGGCTGCCGGGGCGCCGCCGCACGATCGGTCAGCGACGACTCCACGCGCCCGACGGGGCGCAGCGTGAACGCGGTCAACAGTCCTCATCCCTTCCCCGACCCGGGCCGGCGTGGATCTCCGCTCCGTCGACCCTGCCACAGCCGGCGCCCGGCCTCCGGGAGCGGCTCGCCGCGGTCCGCCCCGGGGAAAACCCCCGCGGCGGCTCCGGAGATCAACTCGGCCGTCTAGATTGCGTGTTGAATGCTGTCCCCATTCTCCCAGGCACCCAGGAGCTGACCCCGTGACCGAGAACCCGGCAGCCACCAACGACGTGGCCGTGTCGCTGCGTGCCCGCATCAACACCAGCCAGCCGCACACCGCCCGGATCTGGAACTACTGGCTCGGCGGCAAGGACAACTACGAGGTCGACCGGGCGGCCGGTGACCAGATACGCCAACTGCATCCGGGCATCGGGGAGTACGCCCGTGCCGACCGGCTGTTCCTGGGCCGTGCCGTGCGGCATCTCGTCGGGGACCTGGGCATCCGCCAGTTCCTGGACATCGGCACCGGGCTGCCGACCGCCGACAACACGCACGAGGTCGCCCAGCGCATCGCGCCGGAGTCCCGGATCGTGTACGTGGACAACGATCCGCTCGTCCTCGCGCACGCGCGCGCCCTGCTGACGAGCACGCCCGAGGGCCGTACCGACTACCTGGACGAGGACCTGCGCAACGTGGACGCGATCCTCGAACACGCCGCGAGGACGCTGGACTTCAGCCGGCCGGTGGCGCTGATGCTGCTCGGTGTGGTCATCTTCATCGGCGACGAGGAGGACCCGTACCGTCTCGTACGGCAGTTGACGGACCGGCTGCCGTCGGGCAGCCATCTGGCGCTGTCGCACACGGTCACCCACCCGTCGATGCCGGACGTGGACGAGGCGGTGAAGTTCTGGAACGAGCACGGCACCCCGAAGCTGACCCAGCGCACCCCCGAGGACGTGACGCGGTTCTTCGACGGCCTTCAGCTGCTGGAGCCGGGCGTGGTCTCCTGCTCGCGCTGGCGGCCGGAGAACGATCAGGAGGGCGAGCCGGAGGAGGTCGCGATGTTCGGCGGGGTGGCGCTGAAGAGCTGACCGCGCCGAGGAGTTCCGCACCGCCGGTGAACGCCGTCGCGCCGGGCCGCGTATGGAGGAGCGGGCCCTCGACGACCCGGGGGCCCCGCGACGCCCGTAGGGGTGTCGCGCGTTCGGGTTCGGCTTCGGGAGCCATGCATGCGGCACGCACGACGACGCCTCGTCCGGCGGGTGACACGGCTGGCGGCGGTCGGCGGACTCCTCCTGGGCGGCGCGATGGTCACCCAGGCGGCCATGGCGAGCGAGATCCCGCCCGCGTCCGCCAGGCCGTTCAGCGCCACCGGCACCTCCGGGGACACCGGGAGTGCGCTGGTGGCGCGGCTCGGCACGGCGCGGACGGCCGGCAGCTGGATCGGCGCCGACGGGCGGCAGGTCGTCGCGGTGACGGACGACGCCGCCGCGCAGATGGTGCGCCAGGCGGGCGCCGAGGCGAAGGTCGTCGGGCACAGCATGGACGAGCTCAAGTCGGCGACCTCGACGCTGCGTTCGGCCCCGCGGGTGGCCGGGACGGCGTGGTCGGTGGACTACCGGACCAACCGGGTCGTGGTGCAGGCGGACAGCACGGTGTCCCGCGCCGACTGGTCCCGGATGAGTCAAGTCACCACGCGGATCGGCACGTTCGTGCACATGCAGCGCGCGCAGGGCGCCTTCACCACGCGGCTGAACGGCGCCCTGCCGATCCTGTCGACCGGCGGCCGCTGCTCGGCGGGCTACAACGTCACCAACGGGCAGCGCGACTTCATCCTCACGGCCGGCCACTGCGGTCCCTCAGGAGCGACGTGGTTCGCCGACAACCAGGGCAACCAGCAGCTCGGCCAGACGGTCAGCAGCACCTTCCCCGGGAACGACTTCTCCCTGGTCCAGTACGCGTCCGGGAAGGCGGGCGACGGCGCCGGGGTCGTCGCGATCGGCGGTGGCAAGGGCGTACGCATCACCGGGGTCGCCGATGCGACGGTGGGGCAGCGGGTGTTCCGCAGCGGTAGCACCAGCGGACTGCACGACGGCCAGGTCACCGCGCTGAACGCGACCGTCAACTACCCCGAGGGGACGGTCACCGGACTCATCCAGACCACCGTGTGCGCCGAACCGGGCGACAGCGGCGGCCCGATGTTCTCCGACGGCATCGCCCTGGGCGTGACCTCGGGCGGCAGCGGCGACTGCAAGACCGGTGGGACGACGTTCTTCCAGCCGGTGACGAAGGCGCTGACGGCGCTCGGGGTCCGGCTGCTCGTGTCGGCGCCGAGCGCCGGCCAGAACGGGGCGCCCTCCCCCGCGGCGTCGGCTCCGGCGGCGCAGGGAGCGGTGGCCCCGAACGCGGCCTCGCCGGGTTCCGCCGCGCCGGTCACGGGCACGGCGGAGGCGAGCACGCTGCTGGCGCGGCTGACCGACACCAAGAACATCGGCCCGGGGCTGCTGGTCATCGCGGGCAGCCTGATCGCGCTGGTGGCGACCAGGTACATCAGGGCCGAGCAGGACCGCAAGGCTTACCAGCGGTACTACTCGGCGACATGGGGCTGAGGGCACGGCAGCGGGCCGCTGCTCGTCCTTAGGGGGCATGACGGCACGGTGGTGGACCGGTGCCGTGGAGGTGCTGTGAGAAAGGCACCCGTGTGCTCACGGGTGCCCGGGCCGGTATGGCGCGTGCGCCGGGTGGGTCAGGCCGCTCGGTGCGACCGCGGGGCCGCGGCGGCCCACTCCATCACGAGGCGCTGGTACTCCGCGCGCTGCTCGGTGGTCAGTGTCCCGCCCGACCGGAGCCACAGGGCCCGGATCTCCTCGTTGACCTCCGCGGCCGATCGCTCGGAGACGGCTTCAACAGTGGTGGACATGCTGTGAAGCATATGCCGGTCGACGTGAAGGCGCTGTGAGTAAGTACACTCGATGCGGACATTCCGGACCGTGTTACTCATCACGTCAATGTGTCAAGCCACGCACGGGAGTTCACACCCGCCCCTCACCCAGCACCAGCACCTGGATCGCCAGTACGGCGGCGCCGCGCGCCCAGTCGTGGAAGTCGGAGACCTTGGTCTCCAGGCCGACCGGGGCGGCGAGCGGATGCCGGTGGGCGCGGATGGTCTCACGCACCGTGTCGCCGGCCACATCCATCAGGCCGACCCCTTCCCCGGCGAGCAGGATCTTCTGCGGCATCGCGAAGTTGGCGATCTGCGCGACCAGGGTGCCGAGGGCGCGGGCGGCCTCGCCGATCACCCGGGAGGCCATGGCCTCGCCCGCCGCGGCGGCGCCGAGGATCTCGGCGTAGACGGTGTCGCGGCCGGTGGCGGCGCGGATCTGGTACTCGATGCTGGGGATCGTGAGCAACGACACGGCGCTGCCGCGTGCGCCGTCGGGGGTGAGCGGGCCGTGCGGGTCGATGATCCAGTGCCGGCCGAAGCCGCGGTCCTCCTCGTCGTGGGGCACCCGTCTGCCGCCGAGCACCAGCCCGTACCCGATGCCGGCGCCGATGGTGAGGACGACGAACCGGTCGAGCCCCCGGCCCGCGCCGAACCAGGTCTCGGCCTCGACGAGGGCGGCGACGTCGTTCTCCACGACGACCGGCAGGCCCGTGCGCTCCTGGACGAGGGCGGCGAGCGGTACGTCCCGCCAGCCCAGGTAGGGCGACTCCCCGACCACCGCCCGTTCGCGCACCAGGCCGCCGGCGCCGATGCCGATGCCCGCCGGGGCGGGGTGGCGCGCGGCGAGTTCGGTGGTCATCTCCGCGAGCAGGCCGGCGACGGCGTCCGGGTCGTGGCTGGTGAGCGGGCGGTCGAGGCGGCCGGTGATGTCGCTGCGCAGGGTGGTGACGACGCCGTAGACCATGTCGGCGGTGATCTTGAAGCCCAGGAAGGAGCGGGACTCGGCGACGACGTCGAGCGGCTGGGACGGGCGGCCCTGCCGGCTCTCGCCCGGACCGCCCGCCTCGGGCGCCTCGACCAGCAGGCCGGTCTCGATCAGCGGTTTGGTGAGCCGGGTGAGACTGCCCTGGGAGAGCCCCAGACGCCGGGCCAGCTCGGTCCGGGACAGCGGTCCGTGCACCAGGACCTCGATCGCCACGGAGCGCTCCGCGGAACTCAGCGGCACCCAGCTGGTCATACGGCCCGGCCTCCCTCTTTCTTCTGGAGCAGAAGTAACACCGGTATCCTACAGAGCCGGCGCGGCCACCAAAGGGGAGCGGTCACGCCTCTTGACGCATCGATTCTTCCGTAGTGAAAGTAACTGGCATGACCTTCTCCCTCGGCATCGTCGGCGCCGGGCAGTTCTCCGGCCAGTTCGCCTCCCTCTTCCAGGCCCACCCCGGCGTCCGCGACGTCCATGTCACCGACCTGCTCCCCGAACGGGCCGAACGGCTCGTGGCCGAGCGGGGTCTCGCCGGCACCTTCCCGTCGTACGAGGCGATGCTGGAGTCGCCGGCGGTCGACGCGGTCGCGGTCTTCACGCAGCGCTGGACCCACGGCCCGCTGGTCGTCCAGGCCCTGAACGCGGGCAAGCACGTCTACTCGGCCGTCCCGATGGCGATCACCGCGGAGGAGACGGCGGCGATCATCGACGCGGTCCGGGCGACCGGGCTGACGTACATGATGGGCGAGACCAGCCAGTACAACCCGGCGACCGTGCACGCCCGCAACCAGATCGCCCGGGGCGCCTTCGGCCGGCTCTTCTACGCCGAGGGCGACTACGTCCACGACATGGACCTCGGCTTCTACGACGCCTACCGCTACAGCGGCGGCGAGACCTGGAAGCAGACCGCCAGCTATCCCCCGCTGCTGTACCCGACGCACTCGGTCGGCGGGGTGCTCGGCGCCTGGCGGACGCACGCGGTGAGCGTGTCGGCGATCGGGGTGCGGGACGACCGTGACGACGGCGTCTTCGACCGTTCGGTCAGCCGGTTCGACAACGACGTGTCCAACGCGACCGCTCTGTTCGAGGTCGCGGGCGGCGGCTCGTTCCGTACGAACGAGTTCCGGCGGGTCGGCTACCCCTCGCACATCCGCGAGTCCCGGTTCCGGTTCTTCGGCACGGAGGCCAGCATGGAGCAGTTGGCGACGGTGGCGCTGTGGCAGGACAAGAACGGGGTGAAGGACATCAGCGAGCTGCTGGAGCCCAAGGCCGGCCTCTCCCCCGACGATCCCTCGCTCCGGCACATCGCGCCGGAGCTGCGCGCCGTCTTCACCTCCGGGTCGGCGCCGGTGCACGACCGGGCGCGGCTGCCGCGCGAGTTCGACGCGCTGCACAACGGGCACGAGGGCAGCCACCACTTCCTGGCGGACGACTTCGTCACCGCGGTCAACACGCGCACGCTGCCGTCGGTCAACGCGTGGGTCGCCGCCCGCTACACCCTGCCGGGCATCGTCGCGCACGAGTCCGCGCGGCAGGGCGGGGTCCGGCTGGCGATCCCCGACTTCGGGGACGCGCCGCGGGAGTGAGGACCGGGGCGGCGACGGATCAGGTGCCCGGCTTGCGGCCGTAGACGAAGACGTCGTCGCCCGTCCTCAGCAGCGACCAGTACTTCTTGGCGTCCGTGGTGGTCATGTTGACGCAGCCGTGGGAGCCCGGCGGGTTCCACATGCTCAGGTTGACCGAGTGGAAGGCCTGGCCGCCGTCGAAGAACTGGCTGTAGGGCATCGGCACGTTGTAGACGCTCGAGACGTGGTTGATGTCCCGCCAGTAGATCTTCTTCAGTCCGGTGCGGGTGACGTAGCCCTTGCGGCCGGTGCGCACCGGCACCGGTCCGTAGACGAGCTTCCTGCCGTCCTGGATCCAGCTGAGCTGGAGCGTGAGGTTCACGCAGGCGATACGGCCCTTGTTCACCGGGCACTTGCCGTCCTTGTTGGGATTGCTCCCGACGGCCCGCTGCTTGTTCATCAGGTCCATCACGCCCCAGGTGACGGACCCCGCGTAGCCGATGGCGGGCGTGATGCCGTGCTTGTTCTGGAAGGCCTGGATGGCCTTGCAGTCGGCGGTGGACTGCCTGCCGTCGACCGGCCGGCCGAGGAACTTCTCCACCTGCTTCTGGTACGGGCCCGCCTGTGTGGTGCAGCTCGCGGCCTGGGCCGGCGCCGCGGTGAGGGCCAGCGTGAGCGGCGCCACCAGCCCGGTGACGCCCAGTGCGACGACGCCTCGTCTGCGTATGTCCCCCATGAGGACTCCCCTTCTCCCCATCACCCGGGGCCTGCCCCAGGTGTCTCCCTGCGCGATTCCCGCGATCCCTGACTACTAGACCTGTGCGGGGGCGCCAGGGTTGTGGTTCCGGTCAGGCTGTGACGAAACGGTGAACCTCGCCACCACGGGGCTCGTCTACGCATCTGCCCCCGGAGAACTCCCGGCGTCTGCGGGCCCTTCCGGCGTGGTTCTCGCTGGTGGCCTACGGGCGCGCCGGGCACCGGGAGATCGTCGAGCGGAACGTGGCCCTGGCCCGCCGTCTCGGCGAGGGCGTCGACGCGCTGCAGGGGCTGCGGCTGCCGGCGCCGGTCCGGCTCGACGTCGTCTGCCTCACCCTCGCCGTGGACCCGGCCGAGGAGCGGGTGGCCGCGCCGGCGCGGGCGGTCGCCGAGTCCGGGGAGGCGTATGTGACGCCGACGGTGTACGGCGGGGAGCACGGGCTGCGGGCCGCGTTCAGCAACTGGCGCACCACCGAGGCCGACACCGAGCGGGTGCTGGAGGTGCTGGCGAGGGCCTCGGCCCGAACTCCGGTTCAGGGCCGCGGTACGGCCGTGTGGAAGCCGGTGTTCACCGCGGTGAGGCCGCCGTCGACCACGAGGGCGGTGCCGGTGATCCAGGCGGCGTCGCGGGAGGCGAGGAAGGCGACCGCGGCGGCGATGTCCTCGGGTTCCCCGACCCGGCCGAGCGGGTACAGGGTGCGCACGGCGTCGAGTTCGTCGTCGCGCCCTTCCCACGCCGAGGTGCGCACCGTGCCCGGCACCACGAGGTTCACCCGGACACCCCGGGCCGCCGCGTGCCCGGCGAGGGTCCGGGTGAGGGAGCCGAGGCCGGCCTTGGCGGCGCTGTAGGCGTGGTTGCCGAAGTCCTGGGCGCCGTTGACGGATCCGATGGCGACGATCGCCCCGCGGCCGGAGGCGGCCAGGTGCGGCAGGGCGGCGCGGCAGCAGCGGTAGGCGCCGGTCAGGGTGACGTCGAGGTCCCGCGCCCAGGTCTCGTCGGCGTCGTCCTCGAAGAGCGCCGTGTCCGGGCTGCAGTGGGCGGCGCAGTTGACCAGCACGTCGAGGGAGCCGAAGGCCCCGGCGGCGCGGGCCACGGCCGCCTCCACGGCGGCGCGGTCGGCCACGTCGCACGCGAAGGCCTCGGCGGTCAGGCCCTGCCCGCGCAGTTCGGCCGCTGTCCGCTCGGCCTCCGGCAGGTCCCGGTCGGTGACCAGGACCCGGCCGCCCTCCTCGGCGAGGCGCCGGGCGACGGCGGCGCCGATGCCACGGGCCGCGCCCGTGACGAGAACTCCGTGTCCCGCGAAGCGGTTGTGATCGGTCATGGAGCGACGGTACGGCCACACGGGCGTTCCTTCACCGTCCCCGTCAGCGATATCCGCCGGCGTCCGCGGGTCTGCCCGCGTCCTGCACCTCGACCAGGTAGCGCCAGGCGTCGGGACGGCTGCCGTCGAGGTCGGTGAAGCCGTACACCCGGGCGAGGCCCCCGCTGGAGAGGGACTGCCCGTTGAAGCGGGCCACTTCGGGGTCGGCGGCCAGGGCGGCGACGGCCCGGCCGGCGAAGCGCGGGGTCTCGGAGACGGCGAAGTGCGGTTCGCGGCCGAGGGCGTCGCGCCAGTTGTCCTCGCGGACGCCGAACAGCTCCAGCATCAGCTCCGAGCGCATCCAGCCGGGGGTGAGGGCGACGGCGGTGGCGCCGCGCGGGCCGAGTTCATGGCCGAGGGCGAAGGCCATCCGCAGGACGGACGCCTTGGCGAGGTCGTAGAAGAGGTTCACCCGGTAGGTGCCGCGGTTGTACCCGGCGGTGCCGTCGGTGACCTCCACGACCAGGCCGCCCGGTCGGCGCAGCAGCAGCGGCAGTGCGTAATGGCTGGTCACGGCGTGTGTCTCGACCGCGAGGCGGAGGAGTCTGAGCCCGTTGTCGAGGTCGTGCTCCCACACCGGGGTGTCCCACTCGAAGAGCTTCTCGCCGCCCCAGATGTCGTTGACGAGGACGTCCAGGCGGCCCTGCTCGTCCGCGATGCGGTCCACCAGGTCCCGTACGGCGGACTTGCGGAGGTGGTCGACCGGTACGGCGATGCCGTGCCCGCCGGCCGCGGTGACGAGGTCGGCGGTGTCCTCGATGGTCTCGGGGCGGTCGTACTCGGAGCGCTGGGCGCGGGTGCTGCGGCCGGTGACGTAGACGGTGGCGCCGGCCGCGCCGAGTTCCACGGCGATGCCCCGCCCGGCGCCCCGGGTCGCCCCCGCGACCAGCGCGACCTTGCCCTCCAGCGGTCCTGTCATGTCCGGCCTCCCGTGCGGTACGACTGTGCTGCGGTGCTGTCGTCCACCAGCCTCACGGGAAAGCCGGACATCTTCTGTCGGGTTTTACGGAGGGGTCCTTCTAGCGGGCGAGCCGCTCGCCGAGGGAGTCCGCGTCCGCCAGGAACCACAGCTGGTCGCCCCGGTTGGACTCGTACACGAAGTCCCGCAGGGCGTCGCTCGCGTCGACGTGGGCGGTGATGTCGCCGACGACGGCGAGCCGCAGCCGGTAGTTCACGAACTTCTGGACGACGGCGCCCGCGACGCCCGACCGCAGCCGGAAGAACTCGTCCGCGATCCGTGCCACGGGCACCTCGACCAGCTGTGCGTCCCGTCCGAGCGCGTCGCCGATCAGGTCCAGCGCCGCGCTCTCGCCGTCCAGGGGCGGTCCGTCGGGGGCGCAGCGCAGGACGGGTGTGTCATGCAGGGTCACGAGCGTGTTCGTGGTCATGATCGTGACCCTACGGGCGTACCGGGCGTCAGTGCCCGCGTTTGACCCACTCCTCCAGGTGGGGCGCCTCGGCCCCGATGGTGGTGGATTCGCCGTGGCCGGTGAGGACCTTGGTCTCCGGCGGGAGGGTGAGCAGCCGGTCGCGGATGGAGTCGATGATCGTCGGGAAGTGGGAGAAGGAGCGTCCGGTGGCGCCGGGGCCGCCCCGGAAGAGGGTGTCGCCGGTGAACACGGCGCCGAGCGCGGGGTCGTACAGGCAGACCGCACCCGGCGCGTGCCCCGGCGTGTGGATGACGGTCAGGTCGGCGCCGGCGGCCTCGATGACCTGGCCGTCGAGGAGGTGCCGGTCGGGGTCGCGGTCGGGGTGGGTCATCTTCCACAGCGGCAGGTCGTCCGGGTGCAGCCAGATGACGGCGCCGGTGAGGTCGGCGAGGGCCGGGGCCGCGTCGATGTGGTCGTTGTGGGCGTGGGTGCACACGATGGCGATCAGCCGCCGGTCGTCGACGGCGCGGGCGATGGCCTCGGCGTCGTGGGCGGCGTCGATGACGATCACCTCCCGCTCGTCGCCGACGATCCACACGTTGTTCTCGACGTCCCAGGTGCCGCCGTCGAGGGTGAACTGCCCTGAGGTGACGAGGCGTTCGATGCGTACGGTCATCAGAACACCACCACCGAGCGCAGCACGTCGCCGTGGTGCATCCGCTCGAACGCCTTCTCCACCTCGTCCAGCTGGATGGTCTCGGTGACGAACGCGTCCAGCGGCAGCCGGCCCTGGAGGTGCAGGTCGATCAGCATGGGGAAGTCCCGGGAGGGCAGGCAGTCGCCGTACCAGCTGGACTTCAGGGAGCCGCCGCGGCCGAAGACGTCCAGCAGGGGCAGTTCGAGCTTCATCTCGGGGGTGGGGACGCCGACCAGGACGACGGTGCCGGCGAGGTCGCGGGCGTAGAAGGCCTGCTTGTACGTCTCCGGGCGGCCGACTGCCTCGATGACGACGTCGGCGCCGAAGCCGCCGGTCAGCTCGCGGATCGCCTCGACCGGGTCGGCGTCCTTGGAGTTGACGGTGTGGGTGGCGCCCAGGGCGCGGGCCTTCTCCAGCTTGCGGTCGTCGATGTCGACGGCGATGATCCGCGCCGCTCCGGCGAGGTTCGCCCCCGCGATCGCCGCGTCGCCGACACCGCCGCAGCCGATGACGGCGACCGAGTCGCCCCGGCCGACGTTCCCGGTGTTGATCGCGGCCCCGATGCCGGCCATCACCCCGCAGCCGAGGAGGCCCGCGACCGCCGGGGAGGCGGCCGGGTCGACCTTGGTGCACTGACCGGCCGCGACCAGGGTCTTCTCGGCGAACGCGCCGATGCCGAGGGCCGGGGAGAGTTCCTGCCCGGTACCGGCGAGGGTCATCTTCTGCTTCGCGTTGTGCGTGTTGAAGCAGTACCAGGGGCGGCCGCGCAGACAGGCCCGGCAGCTGCCGCACACGGCACGCCAGTTCAGGATGACGAAGTCACCGGGTGCCACGTCGGTGACGCCCTCGCCGACCGACTCGACGACACCGGCGGCCTCGTGGCCGAGGAGGAAGGGGAAGTCGTCGGAGATGCCGCCCTGCTTGTAGTGCAGGTCGGTGTGGCAGACCCCGCAGGCCTGGACGCGTACGACGGCTTCACCGGGTCCCGGATCCGGCACCACGATCGTCTCGATCCGTACGGGCTCGTCCTTGCCCGGTGCGATCACGCCGCGTACTTCCTGCGCCATGGTCTGGTCCCTTCCATCGATTGCCTTCGCTGCCGACCCTACGCGCGACCGATCGGTAGCGGGACGGGCCACGGCGGTGATCGTGGATCTTTCCGGCGGCGGGGCCGCGGGCGCCGCTGTGGCCGCCGCCTCTGACGAAGAAGTCGCGCATATGAATCACGCAGGAATTTGACAGAATAACAACATTCAATGATGACAATCTTTTTGCAGGGCGCAGGAGTTTGCCTGGTGGGTGCGGCCGTCCGGCCGTGTCTCAATGGAGGCATGCTCGCTGATGGCCGCAATGGACGTGTCGCATTCCTGTTCTCGGCCGGTGCCTCGCCGCGGCCCGGAATGGGACGGGAACTCGCGGCGGCTTTCCCGGTCTTCGCCGAGACGCTGGACGAACTGTGCGCGCGTCTCGACCCGTATCTGGAACTGCCGCTGAAAACAGTGATGTTCGCGGCCGACGGGACACGGACGTCGGCGCTCCTCGGCCGGGACTCGTTCGCCGGTCCGGCAATCTTCGCGCTCCAGGTGGCGCAGTACCGGCTGCTGCGCGGCTGGGGCGTGCGGCCGGACGTGCTGTTCGGGCACGCCGCCGGGCGGATGGCCGCCGCGCACGCCGCCGGGGTCTTCTCCCTCGCGGACGCCTGCCACGCGGTAGGCACCCTGGCCCGGCTCCTGGGCGGCCTGGCCGGCTCGGCACCACGGCGCGCCCACGCGGACGGGATCCTCGCCGCCTACGGCCGTACGCTCGCGACCCTCCACCCCTGTCCGCCGGGCCTGCCGCTCGTCTCCGACGTCACCGCCCGCCCCGTGGGCGCCGAGACCGCCGTGCCGGAGTTCTGGCTGCCGCGGACGCCGGCCCGGTGCGCGGACGCGGTCGGTGTGCTGCACCGGGACGGGGTGCGCACCTGGCTGGAGCTGGGCCCGGAGGACGTCCTCAGCCGCATGGTCCCCGACTGTGTCCCGGCC
>NZ_JBSGDB010000207.1:0-14966 GCF_053602155.1 Streptomyces sp. NPDC004561 | reverse complement strand
AGCGACAACACCAGCTTCACCCTGCTCCGCCTCGGTCCCCACACCCAGACCTGGCGAGCCGGCCGAGCTGCTGGGCCACGGACGACTTCTCCCGGTCGGCGGCCCGGCGCCGCTCCCCCAGCTCCTCCACCAGCGCGGCCGCCTCCGTGCGCCGCTCGGCCGCCGTCCCCTGCTCCTCGGCCAGTTCCTCGCAGCGCACCGCCAGCTCGGCCAGCTCGGCGGCGGCCTCGTCCACGGAGGCCTGCACCTCCAGCAGGCTGGGCGCCCCGGCGGACCCGCCCTGGGCGAAGTGGGCGCCGAGCAGATCGCCCTCGGCGGTCACCGCCGTCAGCTCCGGGTGCGCGTCGACGAGATCCTCGGCGTCCTCCAGCGTGCCGACGACGACGATCCCGCGCAGCAGCCGGCGCACGACGGGCATCAGCTCGGCGGGAGCACGGACGAGACGCTCGGCGGGGAGGGGGGCGAGGCCGTCGGCGGGTGTGTTGTCCTGGGGTGCGTGGTGCTGGGGTGCCGAGGCGGGTGGGGGGCCGTCCGCGGGCGCGTCGTGGCTGGGCGCGCCGTTTCCCGCGTCCCCCTGGCCTGTCAGGAGAAGGGCCGCTCGGCCGCCGTCCTGTTTGCGGAGGAGGCGGAGGGCGTCGGCCGCCGCCGACGGGGTGGTGACGGCGATGGCGTCCGCGGCGGCGCCGAAGGCGGCGGCGAGCGCGACCTCGTGACCGGGGGTCACCGTGAGCAGCTCCGCCGCCGGGCCCAGGACCCCGGTGAGCCGGTCCCGTGCCGCGAGGAGTATCCCGGTGCCGTCCTTGCGCCTGAGGCCCAGGGCCAGTGCCTCCTGGCGGGCCTGGGTCGCGGCGCGCCTGCGCTCGGCCGCGGTGAGGGCCTCCCGGGCGGCGCCGAACGCGGCCTCCGACTCCACGAGCCGGCGCTTGGCAGCGTCATGCCGCTCGGCGAGTTCGGCGTCGTCGGCGTCGAGGCCGTCGACCTCGGCCTGCAGGGCCTCGTACTCCTCCTGCGCGCGCACCGCGCGCTCCTGGGCCTCGTCGCGGGCCGCGGCCAGCCGGTCGATCTCGGCCTGGGCGGAGGCGGCGCGCGAGCGGGCCGCGTTGACCTGCCCGGAGAGCCGGGCCAGACCCTCGCGGCGGTCGGCGATGGCCCGGGCCACGTCCTTGAGCCGGCGCTCCTCGACGGCCAGTTCCCGCTCCAGTTCGGCACGGTGGGCGACCGTGTCCTCCAGGGCGCGCTGGGCCGCCTCCAGCGCGGCCTCCAGCTCGGCCTCCTGCTCGCGGACGCGGGCGGCCTCGCGCTCCAGGTCCTCGGGGTCGCGGCCCCGGCGTTCCTCGGGCGGCGCGGAGGTGGCGCTCTTCACCCGGGCGTCGGCCAGCGAGACGGTGCCGCGCACCCGCTCGGCCAGCTGGGACAGCTCGTACCAGGTCTGCTGGGCGCGCTGGAGACGGGGGGTGAGCCGCCGTACCTCGTCCTCCAGCAGGCCCTCTCGCTGGAGCGCCTTCCTCAGCTCCCGCTCGGCGGTCTCCTTGCGCTCCTTCAGCGCGGCCTCGTCGGCGACCTCGGCCTTCAGGGCCTCCCGCAGGCGTACGAGGTCGTCGGCGAGCAGCCGCAGGCGGGCGTCGCGGAGGTCCGCCTGGATGACGGCGGCCCTTCTCGCCACCGCCGCCTGGCGGCCCAGCGGCTTCAGCTGGCGGCGCAGTTCGTCCGTCAGGTCCTGCACGCGCGCGAGGTTGGCCTGCATCGCGTCCAGTTTCCGGAGCGCCTTCTCCTTGCGCTTGCGGTGCTTGAGGACGCCGGCGGCCTCCTCGATGAAGGCGCGGCGGCCCATCGGGTCGGCGTGCAGCACGGAGTCGAGCTGGCCCTGCCCGACGATGACGTGCATCTCGCGGCCGATGCCGGAGTCGGAGAGGAGTTCCTGGATGTCCAGGAGACGGCAGGTGTCGCCGTTGATCTGGTACTCGCTGCCGCCGTTGCGGAACATGATCCGCGTGATGGTGACCTCGGCGTACTCGATGGGCAGTGCACCGTCGGAGTTGTCGATGGTCAGGGACACCTCGGCGCGGCCCAGCGGCGGGCGGCCGGTGGTGCCGGCGAAGATGACGTCCTCCATCTTGCCGCCGCGCAGCGACTTGGCGCCCTGCTCGCCCATGACCCAGCTGAGCGCGTCCACGACGTTGGACTTGCCCGAGCCGTTCGGTCCGACGACGCACGTGATCCCCGGTTCGAACCGGAGCGTGGTCGCTGACGCGAACGACTTGAACCCGCGCAGGGTCAGGGCCTTGAGGTGCACGCCGCTGGACTCTACCCGGCGCCGCTATCTCACTCCACGAACACTCGCAACCCCACGGTTTCGCCATTGAACATGCAGGGCACACCACACGTTAAAGAGGGTGAAAGGATGCGCGGGGGAAAGAAAGAAGGGACGCCGAAGCGTCCCTTGCAACTCTGACGACTGGGTTCCAGCCGTCCGATCAACTGAGCGGTTGATACGGGCTGCCCAACCGCTGCTTCCGCTGTTGTGGAGCGATGATGCAGCGATCAGGTGAGCGCAGGCTCCGCCTGGTGTGCGTCGATGCTCTCCATGATCCTGTCCTGAGAGGCGGCAGCCGTCAGCTCGTCGTTCTCCGCCTGGATCCGTACCAGCTCGGACTCCAGGTCCTGGACGCGCTGCTGCAGCCGTCGCATCTCGGCGAGGAGTCGAGGGTCGGAGCCGCCGACGTAACCGAGAAGCGCCTTTGCCATGATGGATGGTCCTCCACACTGAGTGACCGACCGATGCGGTGTGGGTCGTGAGGGATTCGCACCCGCGGTGCTTGGCACATTCGAGTGTTGCTCTGCTGTTGCTCCATGCCAAACAGCTAAGGTGCGCGGGGCTTTCAGCGTCTCACCAAAAAGTTTGACGGTCAACACGATCACGCCCTGTATTGGCGGGCGAACCGGGGCGCGCGGCCGGGAAGGCGGCGGCGCTGCGAGTCATCCGGGGCCCTCAGGGCGTGGCGATCAGCTGTACCAGCGGAGCCTGCCACGCCACACCGTTCTTGGCAACCACCAGGTCGTTTCTGCTCTCCGCATGTGCCCTTGGCAGCGGCCGGCGCTCCGGCCTGCGGGACTTTACGGAAACCGGCTCACCGAACCGCGAACCCGTCGTAGCCGCCGCGGGGTGTGTCCCAGATCTCGGTGACACCGTCCACACGTCCGGGCGTGTCGTCGCCCTGGAGCCAGCCGAGCAGACCCTCGCAGCCCTCGCGTGATCCCTCCGCGACCACCTGGACCCGGCCGTCGGCCAGATTGAGAGCAAAACCACTCAGGCCGCCGATCTCCAGCGCCTTGGCGCGCGTGAACCAGCGGAAACCCACACCTTGCACACGTCCGCGTACCCAGGCGACCAGTCGAACATCCTCGCTCATGGATGCAACCTAACCGGCCGATGTCGCTCGGGACACGTCCGCCCGCGGCGGCATGCGGTACCGTCCCCACCCAATGAATCTCATATGAAACTCACTCGTTCGAGTGAGTCGGGTCGGCCAGGGGGACTTACCGGGCGGCAGCCACCGGGGCGACCACGACGACGAGGAAGAGGACTGCGAGATGGGACGCCACCGACGCTCCACCGCCGACCGCGCCGCCACGGGCAACGACACGGGGAGTACGCCCACGTACCGCTCCGCCACCGGCGGCCACGATCCGCGGTACCCGGCCGCGGGCAGGCAGACACCCATGGGCATAGCGCCCTATCTGAACCCCGAGGCCTACGCCGAGGCGAACGCCAGGGCGCAGGCCTATCTCTTCGCGGCGGACGACCGCCGTGGTGCTCCCGGGGGCGGATTCACCCCGGACGACGGTCCCTCCCACGGCCGCCGGCGCCGGAAGAAGCCCCCGAAGCCGGTGCGCACGGGCCTGCTCGGGGTGTCCGCGGCGGTCGCGCTCGGCACGGCCGCGGTGGCCACGGGCGTCGTCCCGGGCCTGCAGAACTACCGGTTCGGCGGCGGCACGCACACCACCGGCGGCGACCAGGTGCAGGCCGGGGGCCTGCCCAGCAACACGGCCACCGCGCAGGGCGGCACCTCGGGCAGCGCCGACGCCCGCACCGGCGATGGCGGCACCAGCCGGGACACCGAGCGCACGGCGTCCCCCGCCGGCCCGTCGGCGTCCCCCTCGACGTCGGACGCGGCCTCGCCCACGCCGGCCCCCTCCAAGACGGCGGCCGCCCAGCAGCACGCCGGGCCGAAGACCACCCCGCCCGCACCCAGGACCACCCCGTCCACGGCGAAGCCCAGCCCGTCACGCCGTACGGCGACCGAGGCGCCCTCGGCCAGTTCCGCGCCGGTGACGACGTCGCCGCGGGCCGCCGTCGAGGCCGAGGTGCTCAAGCTGGTGAACCAGGAGCGGGCGAAGGTCGGCTGCAGCGCGCTGACCGCGAGCCCCTCGCTGACCAAGCTGGCCGAGACGTTCAGTGACGACATGGCCGCGCGGGACTTCTTCGACCACACCGACCCGGACGGCAGGACGCCGTGGGACCGGGCCGCGGCGGCCGGCATCACCAATCTCGGGGGCGAGAACATAGCGCGCGGCCAGGCCGACGCGGCGGCCGTGATGGACGCCTGGATGAACAGCCCCGGCCACCGCGCCAACATCCTGAACTGCGACTTCAAGACCCTCGGCGTCGGCGCCCACCTCGGCCCGGGCGGCCCTTGGTGGACGCAGGACTTCGGCTACTGAGGCAGCCGCAGGTCAGGGGGGCCGAGACCCCGCCAGGGCCGGGTGACCCCGCCCGCGGGGTCACTCCTCGGCGAGGCCGAGTTGGCGCAGCATGCCGAGTTCGTCGCTGCTGCCCCAGCGTTCGACGAGCTTGCCGTCGCGGTCGAAGCGGCTGATCTGCATGCCCCGGTAACTCACCTTCCTGCCGGTCGCCGGCTGCCCCATCAGCGGTCCCAGATGCGTCCCGGTGATGGTGTAGGCGAAGGCCAACTCGTCGTCGGTGGCCACCAGATGCTCCACGTCGAGGTGCAGGTCGGGGAAGGCCGTTCGCAACTCGCCGAACATGGCCTTGTAGCCATCCGGCCCGGGCCCCTGCCCGGAGGCGGGATCATGGTCGACGGAGCCGGGTGCGACGATCTCGTCCAGAGCGTCGAGGTTGCCGGTGACGACGGCCTCGCCGAAGGCGGTCTGCGCGGCGATGTTGGTTTGCTGAGACATGGGCAACTCCCCGGGCGCGTGTCGGTCACCGGCCCGTCCGTCGGCTGTGGGATCCACACACGTACGCCGTATTGCGACCGTACACCGGCCCCCCGCCCCCAGCATGTCTGCGCGGCAGGCTCCGGCTGTCGCCCCTCAGCGCAAGTCCATGGCGGCCCGGGGGCTACGCGGCGGCGCGGCCCAGGGTGAACGTCCTCGCCGTCTCGGTCACCCGGCGGCCCAGGTGCTCGGCCGTGGCGACGTCCGCCTTGTGCACGCCCTCGGGACCCTGGTCGTTGTGGGTCTGGGCGGCGGCGCCGGTGAAGAAGCCGAGGCGGTTGAGGTCGTTCTCCGAGGCGGCGGTGGTGTTCCAGCCCGGGTGCAGGCCGAGGTTGACCCAGTGCATGCCGTGCTGGGCGGCGAGGATCTGGAAGAACTGCAGGGTGTGCAGCTTGTCGCCGCTCTTGGAGCCCGAGTTGGTGAAGCCGGCGGCCAGCTTGTCCTGCCAGTCCAGGCCGAACCAGCGCTTGGAGGTCGCCTCGGCGAAGACATGGAAGGCGCCGGAGGCGGTGCCCATGTAGGTGGGCGAGCCGAAGACGATCGCGTCGGAGCGGTCCAGCGTCGCCCACTGCTCCTCGGTGATCTCGTCGACCTTGATCAGGTGCACCTCGGCGCCCGCGTCCGCGGCACCGGCGCGGACGGCCTCGGCGAGGACGGCGGTGATGCCGTAACCGGAGTGGTAGGCGATGGAAACGACAGGGGAAGTCATGGGTGCTCCTCGGAAAGGCAGCTCGAAAGCAGTGACCACAGGAAAGCACTAACTTCTAGTTAGTGCAACCTGGTGGTTAGCGCTGCATGCGCGTACCCTCTCCGGTATGAGCGCCCGCATGGAGGATCCCGAGGACCTCGCCTACAACGTCTTCGCCAAGGCCTGCCCGTCGCGCGGGACGCTGGAGCACGTCACGGGACGCTGGGGCGGACTGACGCTCGGCGCGCTGTACGAGGGCTCGCTGCGCTTCAACGAACTGCGCCGCCGCGTCGACGGGGTGAGCGAGAAGATGCTCTCCCAGACCCTGCACTCCCTGGAGCGGGACGGCCTGGTGCACCGCGAGGCACAGCCGACGAACCCGCCCCGCGTGGACTACGAACTGACCCCGCTCGGCCGCCAGGTCGCCCAGCGGCTGCTGGCGCTGATCCACTGCGTGGAGGGGTCCATGGACGAGGTCCTGGCGGCCCGCGAGGCGTACGACACCCGGGAACCGGCCTAGGCGGGGCGGTCAGCCGTCGCCGAAGCCCCGGTAGGTGCCGGAAGCGTCGACGGAGTCCGCGAACTCGGCGAAGTCCATGTTCGCTATGCCCAGGTTGACGGAGATGTCGGAGAACCAGCGGGGCGGGACCCGGAAGGTCCGGCCCGGCTCGTCGGCGAGATCGACGGCCAGGAGACGGTGCTCCGCGTCCGTCATGGTGGCCGTGTCCGCGAGGAACACGTAGAAGACCTTCTCGTCCTCGTCGGCGGCGGCGTCCTCGTCGACCAGCGCCTGGACGGTCACCCCGGCGAACCGGGGATCGCTCAGGAGGATCGCCGTCGAGAACTCCTCCGCCGCTTCGAGCTCGGCGCACACCGCCTCCCAGACCGAGTCGTCGGAGAAGTCGGTGCGCAGGACCAGCGAGAACTCGTCCTGTCCGGGCAGGGCCATACGCGTGTTCCTCTCAGCTCCGGCCGGCGGCACGGGCCCGCGGCGGACGCTGGCACGTCGGGCAGAAGTAGCTGGAACGGTTCATCCAGGGGCGGCGGCGGACGGGGGTGCCACAGCGCCGGCAGGGCTCGCCCTCACGGCCGTAGGCGTCCAGCGAACGGTCGAAGTAGCCCGACTCGCCGTTGACGTTGACGTACAGGCTGTCGAAGCTGGTCCCGCCGACGGCGAGGGCCGCGTTCATCACGTCCCGCACATGGCCGAGGAGTTCGGCGGAGACCGGCCGGGTGAGGTTCGCGGTCGGGCGCTCGTAGTGGATACGGGCGCGCCACAGCGCCTCGTCCGCGTAGATGTTGCCGACCCCGCTGATCAGCGACTGGTCCAGCAGGGCCCGTTTGATGGTGGTGCGCTTGCGGCGCAGCGCCTGGTGGAAGGCGTCGTCGTCGAACAGCGGATCGAGGGGGTCGCGGGCGATGTGCGCGATGACGTCGGGTAGGCCGTCGGGGGTGTTGTCGTGCAACGACAGCCCGCCGAAGGTGCGTTGGTCGACGAAGCGGAGTTCGGTGCCGAGGCCGTCGGCGAACCGGATCCGGATGCGCAGGTGCTTCTCGTCCGGCGCCTCGTGCGGCTGCACCAGCAGCTGCCCGCTCATCCCGAGGTGCGCGAGGACCGACTGGTTCGTCTCCTCCAGCGGCAGCCACAGGTACTTGCCGCGCCGGCTGGGGGTGCCGATGTGGTGGCCCTTGAGCCGGTGCGCGAAGTCGTCGGGACCGGCCACGTGCCGGCGCACGGCGCGCGGGTGCAGCACCTCGGTCTCGGCGACGGTGCGGTGGGCGACCCACCGCGCGAGGCCGCGCCGCACGACCTCGACCTCGGGCAACTCGGGCATCGCGACCCCCGTACGGTCCGGTGGATGAGCCGAACGCCCGCTCGGAAGGCGGACTCCGGGCGGGCGCTTCGGTCGTGCTTCGTCAGGCGGTGGCGGACGACGTGTCGTCGTTCCTGGCAGCTTCCTCGGCGGCCTTCTTGGCCGCCTTGGCGCGCTCGTCCGCGGCGGCCCGGATGGACCGCCAGGCGGACTCGGCGGCCTGCTGCTCCGCCTCCTTCTTGCTGCGGCCGGTGCCGGTGCCGTACGAGACGCCTCCGACGCGGGCGGCAGCAGTGAAGATCTTCTCGTGGTCGGGGCCGGTCTCCGTGACCAGGTACTCGGGCACGCCGAGCCCCTCGATCGCGGTCAGCTCCTGCAGGGACGTCTTCCAGTCCAGGCCGGCGCCGAGATTGGAGGACTTCTCGATCAGCGGGTCGAACAGGCGGTGCACCAGTTCGGAGGCCGCGTCGAGGCCCTGGTCGAGATAGACCGCGCCGATCACCGCTTCCAGGGTGTCGGCGAGGATGGATGCCTTGTCCCGGCCGCCCGTGCCCTCTTCACCACGGCCGAGCCGGATGAAGGCGCCCAGGTCGAGGCCACGGCCGACCTCCGCCAGCGCACGCGAGTTGACCACCGCGGCCCGCAGCTTGGCCAGTTGGCCTTCGGGCAGGTCGGGGTGGGTGCGGTACAGCGTGTCCGTGACGACGAGACCGAGCACGGAGTCCCCGAGGAACTCCAGCCGCTCGTTCGTCGGCAGACCGCCGTTCTCGTACGCGTAGGAACGGTGGGTCAGCGCGCGCACCAGAAGGGCGGACTCGACCTGGTAGCCGAGCCGCCCTTCCAGAAGCGTGTGGGACGAGGCCTGGTTGTCCGCCTTCTTCTTGGCGGGTGCGTCCGCCTTGGCGTCTTCCGCCTTCTTGGGACTGGACACAGTGCCTCTCACCAGCCCGCTCAGACTTCGAGGACCTGGCGCTTGTTGTAGGTGCCACAAGACGGGCACGCAATGTGCTGCTGCTTGGGCTCGTGGCAGCGCTCGCACGCAACCAGGGTGGGGACCGCAGCCTTCCACTGCGACCGGCGGTGGCGCGTGTTGCTGCGCGACATCTTCCGCTTCGGAACAGCCACGGCTACTTCTCCTGCTTCTCGTCGGCGCGTGCTGACTGAGGCGCGCCGCCGCTCATCTCGTCCTTCTCGCCGTCCGTCATGGATCCGGCGAGTCCCTGCAAAGCCGCCCAACGGATGTCGACGGCGTCGTGGTGGTGGTCCGGGTCGTCCGCGAGCCGCACTCCGCACTCGGAGCACAAGCCCGGGCAGTCTTCCTGGCACACCGGCTGCATCGGCAGTGCGAGCACCACCGCATCGCGCAGCACAGGCTCGAGGTCGATCAGACCGTCCTCGATGAAGAGCCTGTCCTCGTCGTCCTCGGCGTCGTCGCCCGGTTCCGCGATCACACGGCCCCGGTCGTCGGCGTCAGGGTACGAGAACATCTCCTGGAAGTCCGCATCGAGCTCGAGCTCGACCGGCTCCAGACACCTTACGCACTCCCCCTCGGCCGTTGCACGGGCGGTGCCTGTGACAAGCACACCTTCCATGACCGACTCGAGCCGGAGGTCGAGCTCCATCGGGGTGCCTTCCGGCACTCCGACGACTCCCTGGATGCCGAGATCCCTGGGGGCGTCGATCTCGCGGGTCAGGCGCTGCAGCGCACCAGGACGCCGACCCAGCTCGTGTGTGTCGATCACGAGGGGGTTGCGGTGGTCGAGGCGGGCGTTGGGAGCCATTCCTGCTTTCGATCTACGAACTCGGAGGGACGCCGCCCGTCGGTGTCTTCGGGCAGCGGTGATCGCGGACGTACGCGCGACCGAAGAGCCAGGATACTGGACCTTTCGCTCAGGACCCAATCGGGGCCGTCGCTACAGACCGCGGCCCTGCTCGTACGCGCGCAACTGCTCCGCGCTGATCATGCCGGTGTCGAAGAGGCTGGTCTCGTCCAGGGCGTACCCCTGCTGGGTCTGCTGGACGGCCTGGTGGGCCTGGTGCGCGTCGTAGGCGGCCTGCTGGGGGTCGTACGAGCCCTGGTAGGCGGCGTACGGGTCGGCCTGCTGGTAGCCGTACGGATCCTGCTGGCCGTAGGCGGGCTGCTGCGGGAAGGCGGCGTACGGGTCCGGCTGCTGGTCGACGGGGGCGGCGGCCGCCGGGGCGTAGCCCGCGGCCGGCGCATACGTCGGGTCGTACGACGGCTGCTGCGGCTGCTCGGCCGGGGCGTCCTGCTCCGCGAGGGCCGCGAGGTCGGCGAGGTAGTCGGCGTCGCTGGAGTGCTGGAAGGTCGTGGTGTCGTCGGCGAGGGCGCCGAGGTCGTCCGTGGCGATCCGGCCGTGCAGCTTCTGCCGGCCGCGGCCGACGGCCTCCAGCGTCTTGGCGAGGACCGCCTCGAAGGCGCCCAGCTTGGCGTCCACGTACGCGTCGGCGTTGTGGCGCAGGGTCTCCGGGTCCTGGCTGCGCTCGGGGGCGTCCTCGTCCTCGTAGCCGTTCTCGTCCAGGCCGGGGCCGGTGCCGAGCAGCTTCTCCCGGCCGCGGCCGACCGAGCCGAGGGTCTTGGTGAGGACGACCTCGAAGTTGGCGAGCTTGGAGTCGACGTAGTCGTCGGCGTCGGCGCGGACCTCCTCGGCCTCCTTGGCGGCCTCGGCGAGGATCCGGTCGGCCTCGCCCTGGGAGCGGCGGGCGATCTCGGTGTCGGAGATCAGCGAGCCGCGCTGGGCGTGCGCGTGCTCGATGATCCGATCGGCCTCCAGCCGCGCCTGCTCCACCATCTGCTCGCGGTCACCGATGAGCTCCTGCGCCTGCGCGAGGGAGCCGGGCAGGGCCTGGCGCACCTCTTCCAGCATCGCGAGCAGCTCGGCGCGGTTGATCACGCACGACGCCGACATGGGCATGGCCCGGGCACCGGAGACCGCGGAGACGATCTCGTCGAGCTTCTTCTGGACGTCCACCTGTGCTCGCCACTCTCTACAGCCGGGATGGAGACGGACGGGACGACTGTAGTCCCATCAGCCCTTGCGGAGGCGCTGGTTCAGGGCCTCGAGGACCTGGGCCGGCACCAGATGGGAGACGTCGCCGCCCCAGGCCGCGACCTCCTTGACGAGCGAGGAGGACAGGAAGCTGTAGGTGGGGTTGGTGGGCACGAACAGCGTCTCGACGCCGGTCAGGCCGTTGTTCATCTGGGCCATCTGCAGCTCGTAGTCGAAGTCGCTGACCGCGCGCAGGCCCTTGACGATCGCGGGGATGTCGCGCTGCTTGCAGAAGTCGACGAGGAGGCCGTGGAAGGCCTCGACGCGGACGTTGGCGCAGTCGGAGGTGACCTCGCGGATCAGCTCGATCCGCTCCTCGATGTCGAACAGGCCCTTCTTGGCCTGGTTGATCATCACCGCGACGTAGACCTCGTCGTACAGGCGGGAGGCTCGGGCGATGATGTCGAGATGTCCGTTGGTGATCGGGTCGAACGACCCGGGACAGACGGCGCGGCGCACTTGTGATCCCTCGCTCTCCGGTCCGGTCATCGTGCGTCTTCGCACGTAGAGGCGGCGCGACCGTACCAAAACGTTCCCTCGCCGTAGCGACGGGACCGGATCGCCTCGAAGCCGTCCGGCCACCGGAATTCGCCGCCTCTGGTGCTGCGCTCCACGGTGACGAGGGCGTCCTTCGCGAGCCAGCCCAACGAGCGGAGTGTGAGGAGAATCTCGCGAAGATCGTCGTCCGTGACGGCGTACGGGGGGTCGAGGAAGACGAGGTCGTACGGCTGCGCGGGGGGTGCCGTCCTGATGACTTGTTCCGCTTTGCCCGCTCTCGCCTCGGCGCCGGGGAGGCCGAGGTTTCGCACGTTCTCCCGGACCGTGCGGGCCGCTCTCGGGTCCGCCTCGACGAGGAGCGCGTGGCCCGCGCCCCGGGAGAGGGCCTCCAGGCCCACGGCGCCCGAGCCGGCGTAGAGATCGAGGACGCGTTCGCCGTCCAGGGGGCCGCCCAGCAGGGACTGCCAGGTGGAGAAGAGGCCCTCGCGTGCGCGGTCGGAGGTCGGCCGGGTGCCGGTGCCGGGTGGTACTGCGAGGCGCCGTCCGCCGGCCCGGCCGGCGATCACGCGGGTCATGTGGGAGTCCTTCTTCGTGGACGGCTGTCCCGTTCATTGTGGCTGGTCGCGTCCGCGAGGCGGTAGCCGCATGGTCCATACGGCCTCGCGCCCCCGGAGGCGGGGCGCCTCACCCCTTTTCCAGGTACTGCTCCCTCTCCTCGTCCAGGAGGGCGTCCAGAGCCGTCCGCAGGCCCGGGAGGCCGGTCAGCTCGGGGTCGGCCGCCACCAGGGCCGCGGCCTCCTCCCGGGCCTCCGCGATGACCTCCTCGTCCTCGATGACCGCGAGGACCCGGAGGCTGGAGCGGGCACCGGACTGGGCCTGGCCGAGGACGTCGCCCTCGCGGCGCTGTTCGAGGTCGATGCGGGAGAGCTCGAAGCCGTCCAGGGTGGCGGCGACCGCGTTCAGACGCTGGCGGGCGGCGCTCGCCTCGGGCATCTCACTGACCAGCAGGCACAGTCCGGGGGCCGAGCCACGGCCGACCCGGCCGCGCAGCTGGTGGAGCTGGGAGACGCCGAAGCGGTCGGCGTCCATGATCACCATGGCCGTGGCGTTGGGGACGTTGACGCCGACCTCGATGACCGTGGTGGCGACCAGGACGTCGGCCTCGCCCGCGGCGAAGCGGCGCATCACCGCGTCCTTGTCGTCCGGGTGCATCCGGCCGTGCAGCACCTCGACCCGGAGCCCCTGGAGAGGGCCCTTGCCCAGGTGGTCCGCCACGTCGAGGACCGCGAGCGGGGGGCGCTTCTCGGCCTCGTCCTCGGGCGACTTCTTCCCGCCGGCCTTCTTGGGGTCGTCCTCCTCGTCCCCGATGCGGGGGCAGACGACGTACGCCTGGTGGCCGTTCGCCACCTCCTCGCGCACCCGCTCCCAGGCGCGGGCGAGGAAGTGGGGCTTGTCGGCGGCCGGGACGACATGGGTGGCGATCGGGGAGCGGCCGGCGGGGAGCTGGTCGAGGACCGAGGTCTCCAGGTCGCCGAAGACGGTCATCGCGACCGTGCGCGGGATCGGGGTCGCCGTCATGACGAGGAGGTGCGGGGGCTGCTTGCCCTTGCCGCGCAGGGCGTCGCGCTGTTCGACGCCGAAGCGGTGCTGTTCGTCGACGACGACCAGGCCGAGGTCGTGGAACTGGACCTTGTCCTCGATCAGGGCGTGCGTGCCGATGACGATGCCGGCCTCGCCGGTGACCAGGTCCAGCAGGGCCTGGCGGCGGGCCGCCGCGCCCATCGAGCCGGTGAGCAGGACCACCTTGGTGGCGTGCTCGGCGCCGCCCAGCATGCCGCCCTCGGCCAGCTCGCCCATCATCTCGGTGACCGAGCGGTGGTGCTGCTGGGCGAGGACCTCGGTGGGGGCGAGCATGGCGGCCTGACCGCCCGCGTCGACCACGGCGAGCATGGCGCGGAGGGCCACCATCGTCTTGCCCGACCCCACCTCGCCCTGGAGCAGGCGGTGCATCGGGTGGGTGGCGGCCAGGTCGCCGAAGATCTCCTGGGAGACCTTCTGCTGACCGTCGGTGAGGGTGAAGGGCAGCCGGTCGTCGAAGGCGGTGAGGAGGCCGTCGGCCCTGGGTGTGCGGGGGACCGCCGGGAGCTGGCTGTCGGCGTGCCGGCGGCGGGCCAGGGCGACCTGGAGCACGAAGGCCTCGTCCCACTTCAGGCGGGCGCGGGCGTCGGCGACGTCGGCCTTGGTGTGCGGGCGGTGGATCTTGAGCAGGGCCTCGGGGAGGGGGAGCAGACCGCGGCCCTCGCACAGGGCGGGCGGCAGCGGGTCCAGCGCCTCCTGGGCGGCCGGCAGGACCGTCTGGACCGCCTTGCCGATCTTCCAGGACTCCAGTTTGGCGGTGGCCGGGTAGAGGGGGATCAGGGCGCCGGCCCAGGTCTCGACGGTCTCGTCACTGTCGCCTCGCAGCAACTCGTAGGCGGGATGGGCGAGTTGGAGGCGGCGGTTGAAGACGGAGACCCGGCCGGCGAACATCGCGCGCGTGCCCGGCAGCAGTTCCTTGTGCGGCTTGTGCACGCCGTTGCCGAAGAAGACCAGCTGGAGCCGGCCGCTGCCGTCGGTGATGGTGACCTCGAGGCGCTGGCCCTTGCCCCGGGGCGCCTTGGCCGAGGCGAAGGTGTGCAGGCGGGCGTCGGCGACCTGGGCGACCACCGTGACGTGCTCGTCCATGGGGAGGTCGGCCAGGTGGGTGAGCTGGCCGCGCTCCTCGTATCTGCGCGGGTAGTGGTGCAGGAGGTCGCCGACGGAGTGCAGGCCGAGATGCTCGGCCATCACCTTCGCGGTGGCGGGGCCGAGCACTGACTTCAGTGGCTGGTTCAGTGGTTCTTCCAGTGCGGGCACGAGATCCATTGCACACCACGCCAGTGACAATGCCGTAGACGCTGCCCTGCGGATTCGTCCCAAGGTGGCGTATACATCCGGGAAACCCCTGGTCAGATGGGATGCTCCGGCCCTAGGATGGCGCGCTCCGGCCATCCTTCCGCGGTCACCGCCTCGACAGGGGGACCGCCCGACCCCGCGCCGTACGCACTCCCCCACCGGCGCAGTGACGATGGACTCCCAGACCTCGCAGTCATCCCAGGCATCCCAGTCACCTCACCCACCTCACACGTTCCAGGTCGACCTGCGCGGTCTGGTGGACCTGCTCTCCCATCACCTCTACTCCAGCCCCAAGGTCTATCTGCGCGAGCTGCTGCAGAACGCCGTGGACGCCGTCACCGCCCGGCGGGCCGAGCAGCCGGACGCCCCGGCCCTGGTCCGGCTGCACACGGCGGACGGCGGTCTGCGCGTGGAGGACAGCGGCGTCGGGCTCACCGAGGCGGACGTGCACGACCTGCTGGCGACCATCGGGCGCAGCTCCAAGCGGGCCGAGGGCCTGCAGGAAGCCCGGTCCGGCTTCCTCGGCCAGTTCGGCATCGGCCTGCTCGCCTGCTTCGTCGTCGCCGAGCGGATCCGGGTGGTCAGCCGCAGCGCCCGTACGCCGGACGCGCCGCCGGTGGAGTGGACGGCGCGCGACGACGGCTCGTACACCGTGCGGACGGGCGGAGTGGGGCCGCCCGCCGGCTTCCGGGCACACAGCCGCTCCCCGGGTCGGCCCGTGGGGGT
>NZ_JBSGDB010000206.1:0-14991 GCF_053602155.1 Streptomyces sp. NPDC004561 | reverse complement strand
GCCGGGGGCGTACGAGCCGCTGACCGCGCCCTGACCGCACCGTCCGTCCTGGGAGGAGAGGGTCCGGCCCCGCAGCCGTGCCGGACCCTCCACGATCCGCGCGACCGCCGCCGCCTCACCGCCCGCGGCGGCGGCCAGCGCGGCCGCGACCACCGGCCGGGCGGGACCGTCCGCCCGGACCGGTGTGACGAGGATGTCGATGACGCCGCCACAGGTCAGGCCGACGGCGAAGGCGTCCTCGTCGCTGTACCCGAAGCGTTCGAGGACGGTCTCCCCGTCCTCCAGCGCCTGCCGGCACAGCTCGTACACGGCGCCCTCCACGCACCCGCCGGAGACCGAGCCGATGGCCGTGCCGTCGGTGTCCACCGCGAGGGCGGCGCCGGGCTGGCGTGGGGCGCTGCCGCCGACGGCCACCACGGTGGCGACGGCGAAGTCACGGCCCTGCTCGACCCACCGGTTCAGCTCCTCGGCGATGTCCAGCATCTCTCGGTCTCCTAACGGGGTTGCGTGGTACGGGCGTTCGGCGGGGCGCTAGTGGACGCCCAGCCAGCCCTCGATCGGATGAAGGGCGAAGTAGACCAGGAAGACCACCGCGAGGCCCCACATGAAGGCGCCGATCTCCCGGGCCTTGCCCTGGGCGGTCTTGATGGCCACGTAGGAGATGACACCCGCCGCGACACCGGTGGTGATGGTGTACGTGAACGGCATCAGGACGACGGTGAGGAACACCGGGATCGCGGTGGCGCGGTCGGCCCAGTCCACGTGCCGGGCGTTCATCAGCATCAGGGCGCCGATGACCACCAGGGCGGCGGAGGCGACCTCCTGCGGGACGATCGCCGTGACCGGGGTGAAGAACAGACAGGCCGCGAAGAACAGGCCGGTGACGACGGAGGCGAGACCCGTGCGGGCGCCCTCCCCGACGCCGGTGGCGGACTCGATGAACACCGTCTGGCCGGAGCCGCCCGCCACGCCGCCGATCGCGCCGCCGGCGCCGTCGATGAACAGCGCCTTGGACAGGCCGGGCATCCGGCCCTTGTCGTCGGCGAGGTTGGCCTCCGTGCCGACACCGATGATGGTGGCCATCGCGTCGAAGAAGCCGGCGAGGACCAGGGTGAAGACGATCATGCCGACCGTCATCGCGCCGACCTTGCCCCAGCCGCCGAACTCCACGTGCCCGAAGAGCGAGAAGTCGGGCATCGAGACCGCGCCGCCGTGCAGTTCGGGGGCGCCGTTGGCCCACTGCTTGGGGTCGACGACGCCGAGTCCGTTGAGGACGGCGGCGACGACCGTGCCGGAGACGATGCCGATCAGGATGGCGCCGGGGACGTTCCGGGCCTGGAGCATGAAGATCAGCAGCAGGGTGCCGGCGAAGAGCAGCACCGGCCAGCCGGCGAGCTGACCCGCCGGGCCGAGCGTGACCGGGGTGGCGACGCCCTTGTGCACGAAGCCGGACTTGTAGAAGCCGATGAGGGCGATGAACAGGCCGATGCCCATGGTGATGCCGTGCTTGAGCGCGAGCGGAATCGCGTTCATGATCATCTCGCGCAGGCCGGTGACGACCAGCAGCATGATGACCACGCCGTACATCACGCACATGCCCATGGCCTGCGGCCAGGTCATGTTCGGGGCGACCTGCGAGGACAGCACGCCGGAGACGGAGAGGCCGGCGGCGAGCGCCAGGGGCACCTTGCCGACGAAGCCCATCACGAGCGTGGTGAAGGCCGCCGCGAACGCGGTCGCGGTGATCAGGGCCTTCTGGCCGAGCGTGTCCCCCGCCGCGTCCTTGCCGGACAGGATGAGGGGGTTGAGCAGGAGGATGTACGCCATCGCCATGAAGGTGGTGATGCCGCCGCGCACCTCACGCGCGACCGTGGATCCTCTCCGGGATATGTGGAAGTACCGGTCGAGCCAGGACCGTCCGGCCGGGACGCGGCTGCCATCGCCCGCGTCTTCGGCTGCGGTCCTGGGCTCCACTGACTGCTGGGTCATGGGGCCATCTCCCAAGGTTCACAGGGGCACCCGTGCAACCGCACTGGCGGGCACGGGATTTGGGAATGGACGACCCGGGGGACGGCCCGAGACGAACGAATTTCCTGGTACTTCGAGGACCGCGAGCGGAGCGGAACTCAAAGGCGGTTCCCCCGGGCGGCGCGGCGGAGTGTGTGACGTTCCCTGCGCCGCCCGGAGAGCTGGGGTGTTACGCGGTTCCCGTGAGGTGCTCGGGCCGCACCGGAGTGCGGTTGAGCTCCAGCCCGGTCGCGTTCCGGATCGCCGCGAGGACGGCCGGCGTGGACGACAGGGTCGGGGCCTCGCCGATGCCGCGCAGCCCGTACGGGGCGTGGTCGTCGGCGAGTTCGAGCACGTCGACCGGGATGGTCGGCGTGTCGAGGATCGTGGGGATCAGGTAGTCCGTGAAGGAGGGGTTCCTGACCTTCGCGGTCTTCGGGTCGACGATGATCTCCTCCATCACCGCGACGCCCAGGCCCTGGGTCGTACCGCCCTGGATCTGGCCGACGACGGAGAGCGGGTTGAGCGCCTTGCCGACGTCCTGGGCGCAGGCCAGTTCGATGACCTTGACCAGGCCGAGTTCGGTGTCGACCTCGACGACCGCGCGGTGCGCGGCGAAGGAGTACTGGACGTGTCCGTTGCCCTGGCCGGTGCGCAGGTCGAAGGCCTCGGTCGGCCGGTGCCGCCACTCCTCCTCCAGCTCCACGACCTCGTCCTCCAGGACGTCGACCAGGTCGCCGAGGACCTCGCCGCCGTCGGTGACGACCTTGCCGCCCTCCAGCAGGAGTTCGGCCGTGGCCCAGGCCGGGTGGTAGGAGCCGAACTTGCGGCGCCCGATCTCCAGGACCCTCTCGCGGACCAGCTCGCAGGCGTTCTTCACGGCGCCGCCGGTGACGTACGTCTGCCGGGAGGCCGAGGTCGAACCGGCGCTGCCCACCTGGGTGTCGGCCGGGTGGATGGTCACCTGGGTGACGCCCAGCTCGGTGCGGGCGATCTGCGCGTGGACGGTGACACCGCCCTGGCCGACCTCCGCCATCGCGGTGTGCACGGTGGCGACGGGCTCCCCGTTGATGACCTCCATGCGCACCTTGGCGGTGGAGTAGTCGTCGAAGCCCTCGGAGAAGCCGACGTTCTTGATGCCGACCGCGTAGCCCACCCCGCGTACGACGCCCTCGCCGTGCGTGGTGTTGGACAGGCCGCCGGGCAGCTGCCGTACGTCGGCGCCCTCGCTGGACTCCCACTGGCGCTCGGGCGGCATGGGCATCGCCTTGACGCGGCGCAGCAGTTCGGCGACGGGGGCCGGGGAGTCGACCGGCTGCCCGGTCGGCATGATCGTGCCCTGCTCCATCGCGTTCAGCCGCCGGAACTCCACCGGGTCCATGCCCAGCTTCTTGGCCAGCTTGTCCATCTGCGCCTCGTAGGCGAAGCACGCCTGGACCGCGCCGAAGCCGCGCATGGCGCCGCAGGGCGGGTTGTTGGTGTAGAGGGCGATGGCCTCGATGTCGACGTCGTCGACGACGTACGGGCCGACGGAGAGGGAGGCGGCGTTGCCGACGACCGCCGGGGAGGCGGAGGCGTAGGCGCCGCCGTCCAGGACGATCCGGCACTTCAGGTGCGTGAGCTTGCCGTCCTTGGTGGCGCCGTGCTCGTAGTGGAGCTTCGCCGGGTGGCGGTGGACGTGCCCGAAGAACGACTCGAACCGGTTGTAGACGATCTTGACGGGCTTGCCGGTGCGCAGCGCCAGCAGGCAGGCGTGGATCTGCATCGACAGGTCCTCGCGGCCGCCGAACGCACCGCCGACGCCGGCCAGGGTCATGCGCACCTTGTCCTCGGGCAGGCCGAGGACGGGCGCGATCTGGCGCAGGTCGGAGTGGAGCCACTGGGTGGCGATGTAGAGGTGGACGCCGCCGTCCTCCTCGGGCACGGCGAGGCCGGACTCGGGGCCGAGGAAGGCCTGGTCCTGCATGCCGAAGGTGTACTCGCCCGTGACGACGACGTCCGCGCGCTTCGCGGCCTCGTCGGCGTCACCGCGGACGATCGGCTGGCGGTGGACGATGTTGGGGTGCGGGACGTGACCCGCGTGGTGGTCGTCGCGGCCCTCGTGGACGAGGATCGCGTCCGGCGCGGTGGCCGACTTCTCGTCGGTGATCACCGGGAGTTCGCGGTAGTCCACCTTGATCTTGGCGGCGGCGCGGCGGGCCGTCTCCGGGTGGTCGGCGGCGACGATCGCGACCGGCTCGCCGTGGTGGCGGACCTTGCCGTGGGCGAGGACCGGGGTGTCCTGGATCTCCAGGCCGTAGTTCTTCACCTCGGTGGGCAGGTCGTCGTACGTCATGACCGCGTAGACGCCCGGCATGGCCAGGGCCTCGCCGGTGTCGATCGACACGATCTCGGCGTGTGCGACGGTGGAGCGCAGGATCTGGCCCCAGAGCATGTCCTCGTGCCACATGTCGGACGAGTACGCGAACTCGCCGGTGACCTTCAGGGTGCCGTCCGGGCGGAGCGTGGACTCGCCGATGCCGCCCTTTGTCTGGGAGCCCTGTGTGATCTTCGTGGGTGCGCCGTTGGCCGGCATGGTCAGACCCCCTCGGACTGGCGGGCGGCCGCCAGGCGGACCGCGTCCATGATCTTCTCGTAGCCCGTGCAGCGGCACAGGTTGCCCGACAGCGCCTCGCGGATGTCGGCGTCGGTCGGGTTCGGGTTGCGCTCCAGGAGCTCGTCGGAGGCGACGAGCAGACCCGGGGTGCAGAAGCCGCACTGGACGGCACCGGCGTCGATGAACGCCTGCTGGATCGGGGAGAGTTCGGTGCCCTCGCCGGTCTGGGAGTCGGTGCCCCCCGCCTGCCAGCCCTTGGCCTCGTCCAGCGAGGTCCCCCCGCAGGCGCCGGTCGCGCAGCCGCCCTCGGCGCGCTGCCTGGCGAAGTCCGCGAGGCCCTCGACGGTCACGACCTCGCGGCCCTCGGCCTGGCCTGCCGCGACCAGGCAGGAACACACGGGGACGCCGTCCAGGCGGACGGTGCAGGAGCCGCACTCGCCCTGCTCGCAGGCGTTCTTGGAACCGGGCAGGCCCATGCGCTCGCGCAGGACGTACAGCAGGGACTCGCCCTCCCAGACGTCGTCGGCCTCCTGCGGGCGTCCGTTGACGGTGAAGTTGACGCGCATTACGCAGCTCCCTCAGATGCGCGGCGGGCGCCGCGGTACGACTCCCAGGTCCAGGTGAGCGTCCTGCGGGCCATCACACCGACCGCGTGGCGGCGGTAGCTCGCGGTGCCCCGGACGTCGTCGATCGGGTTGCAGGCGCCTGAGCACAGCTCCGCGAACTGCTTGGCGACCGACGGGGTGATGATCTTTCCGTTGTCCCAGAAGCCGCCCTCCTCGAGCGCCGCGTTCAGGAACTCCTCGGCGGCCCTGGCCCGTACGGGGGTGGGGGCGGCGGAGCCGATGCCGGTGCGCACGGTGCGGGTCCCGGGGTGCAGCGCGAGACCGAAGGCGCACACGGCGATCACCATGGCGTTGCGGGTGCCGACCTTCGAGTACTGCTGCGGGCCGTCCGCCTTCTTCACGTGCACGGCGCGGATCAGCTCGTCGGGCTGGAGGGCGTTGCGCTTGACGCCCGTGTAGAACTCGTCGATCGGGATCAGCCGGCTGCCGCGGGCCGCCGACTCCACCTCGACCTCGGCGCCGGCGGCGAGGAGGGCCGGGTGGGCGTCGCCGGCGGGCGAGGCCGTGCCGAGGTTGCCGCCGACGCCGCCGCGGTTGCGGATCTGCGGGGAGGCGACCGTGTGCGAGGCGAGCGCGAGGCCCGGCAGCTCGGCACGGAGGTTCTCCATGATCCGGGTGTACGGGACGGAGGCACCCAGCCGCACGGTGTCCTCGCCGACCTCCCACTCGTAGAGGTCGCCGACGCGGTTGAGGTCGAGCAGGTACTCGGGCCGCCTGTGGTCGAAGTTGATCTCGACCATCACGTCGGTGCCACCCGCAATCGGCACAGCGGTGGGGTGCTCGGCCTTCGCGGCGAGCGCCTCCTCCCAGCTGGCGGGGCGAAGGAAGTCCATGACCGGCTCTCTTCTTCGTCTCGTGGGTCGTACTGATTGAGCCAATCCGTGTGCGGCGGGCCCGGCTCGTTCATGTGCTGTTAACGCGGAGTGGACTCAGTACACCGCCCCTTGCTCCGGTGGGGTCAGTCACCGAAACCATGAAGGAGTTGGCTGGCCACGGCGGGCATCTTGTAGATTCGTATGAACGGAGGTCATCGGTAACCTCTTCGTTTTCCTGGGGACACGCAGGTAACGGCCCGGCGGCCCCGGAAGACGGCCCGCGCGCGCCCGCACCGGGCCGCCCCCAGTCCCCCTCCAAGATCCATCGTAGGTTTCGAGACAAAGAACGGCGGCGACGAGATGCGGCTGCGCGCACTGCTGGACACCGATGCGCTGGGCCTGCGGCTGCTCGGCGGCGAGGACGAGCTGGACCGCTCGGTACGCGGTGTGATGACCACCGACCTGCGGGACCCGAGCCGCTACCTCTCCGGCGGTGAGCTGGTGCTGACCGGCCTGGCCTGGCGCCGGGACGCGGACGACTCCGAGCCGTTCGTACGGATCCTGGTGCAGGCCGGGGTGGCGGCCCTCGCGGCCGGCGAGGCCGAGCTGGGCGATGTGCCGGACGACCTGGTGCTGGCCTGCGCCAGACACCGGCTGCCGCTGTTCGCGGTGCACGAGTCGGTGGCGTTCGCGACGATCACCGAGCATGTCGTCCGGCAGGTCTCCAGCGAGCGGGCCGGGGACCTGGCCGCCGTGGTGGACCGGCACCGCCGGATGATGACCTCGGGCCCGGCGGGCGGCGGCCCGGACGTGGTCCTGGACCTGCTCGGCTCCGACCTGGACCTGCGCGCCTGGGTGATCTCCCCCACCGGCCGCCTGATCGCCGGCTCCAAGGTGGCGGGCCCGGACCTGCCCGCGGAGACCTGCGCCAGGCTGGCCGCCGAGCATCTGAGCGCCGCCCGCACCGGCCGGCGCGGCCCGCACCGGGTCACGCTGGGCGGTACGACGTACTCGCTCTTCCCGATCCGCTCCTCCGGCCGCTCCCCGCAGGGCGCCCGCGACGTGCGCGAGACGGTGCTCTCGGACTGGCTGCTGGCCGTCGAGTCGGACGCGGGCGACTGGCCCGAGGAGCGCATGGACCTGCTCCAGGGCGTGACCCAGCTGATCGCCGTCGAGCGGGACCGCCGGGACGCGGCCCGCACGGTACGGCGCCGGCTCGCCCAGGAGGTCCTGGAGCTGGTGCAGACGGGCGCCGCGCCCGCCGAGATCGCGGCCCGCCTGCGGGTCGCCGCGCCGGTGCTGCTGCCCGGGCTCGGCGCGGCCCCGCACTGGCAGGTGGTGGTCGCCCGCGTCGAGTGGGAGGGCGACACGGTCGAGGGCGGCCCGGTCGCCCAGTCGCTGCTGGAGGAGGTGCTGGTCGACCCGCTGGCGACCGGCCCGGAGCCGTCCGACCGCATCGCCGTGGCGCACACGGGCGACGAGGCGATCGCCCTGGTCCCGCTCCCCGCGGTCTCCACCGAGCACGACGGCTCCGAGACCGGCCTGCTCGCCGACGCCCTGCTGCAGGCGGTGCGCGAGCCGCTGTCGGCGGGCCTGAGCGAGGACGGGCGGCTCACCCTCGGCGTGAGCGCGGCCGTGCACTCGGCGGAGGGCCTGCGCGGCGCCCTGGAGGAGGCCCGGCACGCCCGCCGGGTGGCCGCGGCCCGCCCCGGCCGGGTCTGCGCGGCCGGCCACCAGGAGCTCGCCTCCCACGTCCTGCTGCTGCCGTTCGTGCCCGACGACGTCCGCCGCGCCTTCACCGCGCGCCTGCTGGACCCGCTGACGGACTACGACCGCCGCCACCGGGCCGAGCTGATCCCGACCCTGGAGGCGTTCCTCGACTGCGACGGCTCCTGGACCCGCTGCGCCACCCGTCTCCACCTGCACGTCAACACGCTGCGCTACCGGGTGGGCCGTATCGAGCAGTTGACGGGACGGGACCTTTCGCGGCTGGAGGACAAGCTCGACTTCTTCCTCGCGCTGCGCATGAGCTGAGCCGCGGGGGCGCGAGGCGGACAAACCAAGTCACGCCAAGTGCCCACGACTTTGTGAAATCTTTCACCCACCCCCTTGGCCCGGCCCCGCTGTTGGTGCTGGAATGCCGCCACCACTCATAGCTCGATGGCGTGCTCGGGGAGGGCAACGTGGCGTATCCCGCCATGTCTGGTAACGGAACGACCGCAGGGGACGATCCTCTCCAGACCGCGGTGTGGCGGCTGCGCTCACGGGCCTGCTGGGCCGACGCGGCGGCCCTGCTGCCACCCGACGAACCGATCCCGGCGTTGCAGCGGGCCTCGCTGCTGGTCGAGCGGTGCCTCTACACCGAGCGGGGCTGGGCGGAGGCGGAGGACGCCCTGCGGACGGCCGAGGCGCTCGCGCACACCGACGAGGAGCGGGGCGCGGCCGCCTGCGAACGCGGGCAGCTCGCCTACACGGCCACGCTGCACGGCGTGCGGGACCGCGCGGACGAGGCGCGGGCCGCGCTGGGCCGGGCGGCGGCGCTGATCCGGCCGGGCACGGCGGGCAGGGCCCTGCTGGACTTCCGCCGGGGGCTGATCGCCGAGAACCTGACCCGCTCCCCGCAGGCGGCGCGCGCGGCGTTCCGCCGGGCGCACGCGACCGCCGCCGCGCACGCCGATCCGCTGCTGCTGTCCTTCACCTGGCGCCACCTCGCCGGGCTCGCGCTGCGCGACGGCGAGCTGGCCGAGGCCCGGCACGGCTTCGCCGAATCCCTGCGGATCCGCGAGGAGCTCGGGTACCTGGTGGGCACGGCGCCCGCTCTCGCCTCGCTGGCGGACACGGAGGACGAGCCGGAGGCGTCCCGGCTGCGGGAGGAGGCCCGGCGCCTGTTCCGGCTGCTCGGGGGCGTGCCGACGTGGCTGGCGGGGCAGCTCGCGCCGCCCGCGCCGGGGGCGGCGACGGCCTGAGCGTGCTCAGAGGGAACTGAGAGATTCCTGTGCCAGTGTGGCGCGCCCCGAGCCCCCCTCAGGAGAGCGTCGCGATGAATCTCGTCAACGGCCTTCCGGCCCATGTCCTGCTCGTCCATGTCGTGGTGGTGCTGATCCCGCTGACCGCCCTCGCCCTGGTGGCCGCCGCCCTGTGGCCCGCCGCCGCCCGGCGTCTGGGGGTGCTGCTGCCCGCGCTCGCCCTCGTCGGCCTGGTCAGCGTGCCGCTGACGACGCACGCGGGCGAGTGGCTGGAACAGCACGTCGCCGACGACGCCCTGGTGCGCAGACACACCGAGCTGGGCGACGGGCTGCTGCCCTGGGCGCTGGGCCTGTTCGTGCTGGCGGCGATCGTGTGGTGGGCCGCCCGCCGGGGTGCCCGGGAGACCGGGCGGAGCGGCGGCTCGCGCTGGTTCGCGCTGCCGGTGCGGATCGTGCTGGGGCTGCTGTCGGTGGCCGTGGCGGCGGGCGCGGTGGTGGACGTGTACCGCATCGGCGACTCGGGCGCGAAGGCCGCGTGGCACGACGCCTATTCGAAGACCGGGCACGGCTCGGCGGACGGTTCCTGAACCCGCGCCGAAGGGGCGCGCCGAACCGATCGGCCTGCCGCACGCTCCGCGGCGCGTCCCCGGGCCGGGTCTCAGCTCGCGCCCGCGAAGTGCTCCCCCACCAGGCCCGGCACCACGTCCAGGTCCCGGGCGATCAGCGCCTCCAGCAGGGCCAGGTGCTCCGCCGCGTCCGCGACGAGGTCGGCCCGGCCGTGCCGGACCGGGCCGCCGACCAGGGGCCACTGCGAGCGGCGGTGCAGGTCCTCGGCGATCCGCACCAGTTCCTGGTTGCCGGAGAGGGACAGCATCGCCCGGTGGAAGGCCCGGTCGGACTCCGCGTACGTGGCGGGGCAGCCCGTGGCGGCCGCGCGCACCGTGTCCTCCGCGAGCGGACGCAGCTCGGCCCAGTGCTCGGCCGGCACCGACCGGGCGAGCCGCAGCATCACCGGCACCTCGATCAGCCCGCGCACCTCCGCCAGCTCCGCCAGCTCCCGCGTGCCCCGTTCGATCACCCGGAAGCCGCGGTTGGGCACGACCTCGACGGCGCCCTCCAGCGTGAGCTGCTGCATGGCCTCCCGCACGGGCGTGGCCGAGACCCCGAAGCGTTCGCCGAGGACCGGCGCCGAGTACACCTCTCCCGGCTTCAGCTCGCCGGCCACCAGTGCCGTACGCAGGGCGTCCAGGATCTGCCCGCGCACCGACGACCGCTGCACCACGGGCCGCGGCAGGGGAATCGGCCGCTCACTGTGGGTGTGCTCGCCCCGCACCGCCCCGGGCACCGCGGCGCCCCGCTCCCGTGCCGGGAACCCGGCGTCCACCGGTCGCGGCTGCGCCGGTACCCGGGTGCCGCCCTGTGCCGCGGCGGAGCCCTGCACGCCCTGCTTCACGGGGTCCTCCTGGCGGCTTGTCGGTACTTGGGTCATTAACGGTGGCTTGTCGCTTGTTCGTCAAGCACCTTAGGCGCACGGGGCCGCAGTTCAAACTCCGCCAGGATGAGTAAGGTTAGCCTTACCTATTTATCGTCTCGTACGACCGCACGGACGGTCGCACGGCCGTGCGACCCCGCCCCCTCCGCCCGCCCGGCCGAGATCCCGCGTCCACGCGGGACCGGGCGAGCTGCCGCATGCTCCGCAGAAGACACCCGCGCCACCTGCCCACGCACCCGCGACGGCGACCGCATCGCCCAACTCGCCGTCCCTGCAGCCGCCTGAGGGACCCTCAGCATCGGGGCGATGGCCGGTCCCTTAAGATCGTCGCGAAGGGGGACCGCCCGCGCACGGACAGTCAATTCACAACTTCCTCACCTGACGCAGGAACTTTCCGAGGAACCATCCGTACGGGTAGTCTTATTCGAACTCAACTCCCGCCCCTCATGCGGCAGTTCGAGCAGAACGCCGCCCTGGGCATCCCCTTGCACCTCCTTGGCGGCCTCTTGCCCCGAAACCCCCTGAGGGCCGACGGGAGTGGGCCACTATGGCGGGCGTTACGCCCTATCCCAATGCAAGGGACCCCTGATGAGACTGACCGACATATCGCTGAACTGGCTGCTTCCGGGCGCCGTGCTGCTCCTGGGCATGCTGGCGGCGGTGGCGGTGCTCGCGCGCGGCAAGCGCTCCTCCGGGGAGAACGCGAGCGCGGACGACTCGTGGGAGCGCAGCGAGGAGCGCCGCCGGCGCAAGGAGGCCGTCTACGGCACCGCCTCCTACGTGCTGCTGTTCTGCTGTGCGGCGGTCGCGGCCGCCCTGTCCTTCCACGGCCTGGTCGGGTTCGGTGAGCAGAACCTCGGGCTGACCGACGGCTGGCAGTACCTGGTCCCGTTCGGCCTGGACGGCGCGGCGATGTTCTGTTCCGTCCTCGCGGTGCGCGAGGCCAGCCACGGCGACGCGGCCCTCGGCTCGCGGATGCTCGTGTGGTTGTTCGCCGCGGCGGCGGCCTGGTTCAACTGGGTGCACGCGCCGAGGGGCATCGGCCACGCGGGCGCTCCGCAGTTCTTCTCCGGCATGTCCCTGTCGGCGGCCGTCCTGTTCGACCGCGCGCTGAAGCAGACCCGCCGGGCCGCGCTGCGTGAGCAGGGCCTGGTGCCGCGTCCGCTGCCGCAGATCCGGATCGTGCGCTGGCTGCGGGCCCCCCGCGAGACCTACAGGGCCTGGTCGCTGATGCTGCTGGAGGGTGTGCGCAGCCTGGACGAGGCCGTCGAGGAGGTCCGCGACGACAAGCGGCAGAAGGACGAGACGCGGCAGCGCCGGCGCGAGCAGCACCGGATCGAGCGCGCCCAGCTGAAGGCCATCAGCCGGGGCCACCGCGGCTTCGCCGGCCGTTCGGCCGGCCACCAGGTCGAGGTGCAGGCGGTGGAGCGTGGGCCCTCCGCGGCGACCGCGGAGCCTGCCATATCGACCGCGGAGCAGCTGCCGGTACGCTCACGGCCCTCCCTCCAGCCGGTCCGCAGCGGTTCTGAGCCGCTGACCGTCGACCTCACGGCGGAGGACGACACCATGGCCCTGCCGCGACTGGACTCCCTGGAGCGCAAGCTGAAGGACCTCGAGCAGCAGTTCGGCTAGCACCGCGGCTCTTCACGGGACGGGGGCGTGACCGCCTGGGTCACGCCCCCGTCCCGTGCCCGCTCACGCGGCCTCGGCGCCCAGTTCGAACCACACCGACTTGCCCACCCCGTGCGCCAGTACGCCCCAGGCGTCCGCGAGGGACTCCACCAGGACCAGGCCCCGGCCGTGGGTGTCCTCGTCCGAGTCCGGGGCCTGCACTTCGGGCCTGCGGGCCACGAAGTCCCGTACCTCCACGCGCAGTCCGCCGGGTTCCACGACCGCCGTGAGGACGGCGTCCTCGTCGGTGTGCACGAGCGCGTTGGTGACGAGTTCACTGGTGAGCAGTTCGGCGATCTCGGAGCGGCCCGGCTTGCCCCAGTGCCGCAGCAGTGCGCGCAGCTCCCGGCGGGCCTCCGGCACCGCCCGCAGATCCGCCCGCCCCAGTCTGCGCCGGAACCGGTGCGCGTGTTCGATGATGGTGCCGGACGCTTCCCCCACGGTCTCCCCCGCCTCGTCCCCCGCCTCCGCCGAGGAGGTTCCTACGGCCACCGGACCGCCCCCTCGCGCCTGCCTCTTCATGACCCCCGCCCGCACGCCGCTCGGACCCTGCCCCTTCTGGTCGAACACGTTCACGGGGGGATGCTTGCCCAACGGGGTCACGGACAGTCCTGGACCCTGCCCGATGACAGGCGGTTCGGCCACGGCCGGGAACCGCCGTGCACGGCCGCGGCGGCCCGCGCGGGCCGTACGGCGGGCTCCCCGCAGGCCGCCTGGCGCCACTGACGCCCCGTGACGGCCGGGCAGCTTCACCCGGCACGAGCGGTCGGCACGCCGTCACGGGCCGTGAAACTGGCCGAAATCCACTCCCTGATGCCCGGGTTCAGGGGCGCGGCACGTTCCGCAGGTTGGAGCGGGCCAGCTGCACCATGCGGCCGACCCCGCCGTCCAGCACGATCTTGGAGGCGGACAGCGCGAACCCGGTGACCATCTCGGCGCTGATCCTCGGCGGGATGGACAGGGCGTTGGGGTCGGTGACGATGTCCACCAGCGCCGGGCCCTTGTGCCGGAACGCGTCCCTGAGCGCCCCGGCGAGCTGCTTGGGCTTCTCCACCCGGATCCCGTGGGCGCCGCAGGCGCGGGCCACGGCCGCGAAGTCGGGGTTGGTGTTGGCGGTGCCGTACGAGGGCAGCCCGGAGACCATCATCTCCAGCTCGACCATGCCGAGCGAGGAGTTGTTGAACAGCACGACCTTGACCGGCAGGTCGTACTGGACGAGGGTCAGGAAGTCGCCCATGAGCATGGCGAAGCCGCCGTCGCCGGACATCGACACCACCTGGCGGCGCCGGTCGGTGAACTGTGCGCCGATCGCCATGGGCAGCGCGTTCGCCATCGAGCCGTGCGAGAACGAACCGATGATCCGGCGGCGGCCGTTGGGCGAGACGTAGCGGGCCGCCCAGACGTTGCACATGCCGGTGTCCACGGTGAACACGGCGTCGTCGTCGGCCACTTCGTCGAGGACGGCGGCCACGTACTCGGGGTGGATCGGGATGTGCCGGTCGACCTTGCGCGTGTACGCCTTGACCACGCCCTCCAGCGCGTCGGCGTGCTTCTTCAGCATCCGGTCGAGGAAGCGGCGGTTGGTCTTCTCCTTCACCCGCGGGATCAGGCAGCGCAGCGTCTCGCGCACGTCGCCCCACACGGCGAGGTCGAGCCGGGAGCGCCTGCCGAGGACCTCGGGCCGCACGTCGACCTGGGCGATCTGCACGTCGTCGGGCAGGAAGGCGTTGTACGGGAAGTCGGTGCCGAGCAGGATCAGCAGGTCGCACTCGTGGGTGGCCTCGTAGGCGGCGCCGTAGCCGAGCAGTCCGCTCATCCCGACGTCGAACTTGTTGTCGTACTGGATGAACTCCTTGCCGCGCAGGGCGTGTCCCACCGGGGACTTGATCTTCTCCGCGAACTCCATGACCTCGGCGTGCGCACCGGCGGTGCCGCTGCCGCAGAACAGGGTGACCTTGCCGGCCCTGTCGATCATCTCCACGAGGTCGTCGATCTCGGCGTCGCCGGGCCGGACGGTGGGCCGGGAGGTGACGAGGGCGCTCTGGGCGGCCTTCTCCGGGGCGGGTTCGGCGGCGATGTCGCCGGGCAGCGCGACCACGCTGACGCCGCTCTGGCCGACCGCGTGCTGGATGGCGGTCTGCAGCAGCCGGGGCATCTGCTTCGGGCTGGAGATCAGCTCGCTGTAGTGGCTGCACTCCTGGAAGAGCCGGTCGGGGTGGGTCTCCTGGAAGTAGCCGAGGCCGATCTCGCTGGAGGGGATGTGCGAGGCGAGGGCGAGCACCGGGGCCATGGAGCGGTGGGCGTCGTACAGGCCGTTGACGAGGTGCAGGTTGCCGGGGCCGCAGGAGCCGGCGCAGGCGGCGAGCTTCCCGGTGATCTGGGCCTCGGCGCCGGCCGCGAAGGCGGCCGTCTCCTCGTGGCGTACGTGGATCCAGTCGATGGCCGCGTGACGGCGGACGGCGTCCACGATCGGGTTGAGGCTGTCGCCCACCACGCCGTACAGGCGGCGCACACCGGCACGGACGAGGATGTCGACGAACTGCTCGGCAACGTTCTGTCTGGCCATGTTCTCTCGTCTGCCCCTTCGATGGTCCCGGAACGTCCGTGGTCCTCGGTTCCATGGAGGCACAGGGGCAGCGGTTACGCCTCCCACACGGCGGCCGCCGTACGGTCGTCGGCGTAGCCCTTCACCCGCACCTGGGCGTCGGCGAGGAAGGCGGCGAGGCCGGGCGCCGCGCGGCCGGACCAGCGTCGGGCCAGGTAGGCCTCATCCGGTTTCGCTCGCCACTACTCCCGGAATCACGGTTGTGTTCTCTTC